>CAXTTB010000383.1:0-4137 GCA_964246905.1 uncultured Acetobacteraceae bacterium
GGCATAGCGGGCGACGAAGGTGTCCCCCTCCGGCGCTGGCAGGGCCCGGCCCTCCGTCCAGCCGCCGGCGAGCGGCAGGCTGGCGAACCGGCCGCGGCGGCGGCCCAGCAAGCCGAGCGCCACGGCGCCCGCCCGGGCCGCGAGCCGGTACAGCGCCGGGCGCCGGGCGAAGTAGGCCCAGAGCGCCAGGTTGGTGCGGACGCCGCCGGGCTGGAGATGCCGCTCGAACTCGCGCTCCCGCCAATGGCGCATCATCTTGGGCAGGGGGATCTTCACCGGGCAGACGCTCTCGCACTTGCCGCAGAAGGTGCTGGCGTTGGGCAGGTGCCCGGCCTGGTCCACGCCGATCAGGGAGGGCGTCAGCACGCTGCCCATGGGTCCCGGATACACCCAGCCATAGGCGTGCCCGCCCACCGCGCCATACACCGGGCAATGGTTCATGCAGGCGGCGCAGCGGATGCAGCGCAGCATCTCCTGGAACTCGGTTCCCATCATCGCCGAGCGCCCGGCGTCCACGATGACGACGTGGTACTCCTCCGGCCCGTCCAGGTCCTCCGGGCGCCGCCCGCCGGTGCTGAACGTGGTATAGACGGAGAAGTCCTGCCCGGTGGCGGAGCGCGCCAGGATACGCAAGAGGCTCGTCGCGTCCTCCAGCGTCGGCACGACCTTCTCGATGCTGGCCAGCGCGATGTGCACGCGCGGCAGCGTCTGCGTCAGGTCGCCGTTGCCCTCGTTGGTGACGATCACGCTGCTGCCGGTCTCGGCGATCAGGAAGTTGGCGCCGGTGATGCCCACGTCGGCCGCCAGGAACCGCTCCCGCAGCTTGCCACGCGCCTCCGTCAGGATGTCGCGCCGCTCCGCGAACACCCGGTCAGCCGGCAGGTCGGTGTGGGACAGGCGGAACTGCGCCTCCCAATCCTCGCGGTTCAGGTGGAAGGCGGGGGCGATGATGTGGCTCGGCGTCTCCTGCCGGAGCTGGATGATGTACTCGCCCAGGTCCGTCTCGATGGGCGCGATGCCGTGGGCCTCCAGGTGGGCGTTGATGCCCAGCTCCTCGGAGATCATCGATTTCCCCTTCGTCACCGTCCGTGCGCCCGCGTCACGGCAGATATTCAGAACGGCATCGCGGGCATCATCCGCGGTGCTGCACCAATGCACCTGGCCGCCGGCACGCTGCACGTTGGCCTCGAAGGCTTCCAGGTAGAAGTCGAGGTTGGCCAGCGCGTGGTTCTTGATGTCCCGCCCGATGTCGCGCAGCCGCTCGAACTCCGGCAGGTTGGCGACGGCGGCGGTGCGCCGGGCCATGAACTGCGGCTTGCTGAACGCCAGCGCCTTCTGCAGCCCGGCGTCGGCCAGGGCGTGGTGCGCGTTGGCCTTGAACTCGGGCGAGGTGGTCAGCATGGGGCGTCTCCCGGGCCACGGGCAGCGGGCGTGGCAGTTTATGGTCTTGTAATCTAGGGGCTTATACGGCCATCCGCCAGGCGACGCGGCTTGAAGTTTGATTCACTCCGTTGCGCTGCGAAGCATGGACTTCCGGTCGGAAACGATTGAAGCTCGATCCGCTCCAGCAAATGCCGGGACCAAGCATCTGGCCGACGCCCGCTGCGCCAGCTAATCACCCGCCATTGGGGACGACCCAACACCGACGCCGCTAAAGAGACGGAGCACCCATGTTCTACGAAACCGCCCAAGGCCACGGCCTGCCGCACGATCCGGTGAAGGCGCTGATCGCCCCCCGCCCCATCGGCTGGATCTGCGCCATGAGCGCCGCGGGCGAGACGAACCTCGCGCCCTACTCCTTCTTCAACCAGGTGTCCGACCGTCCGCACATGGTCATGTTCTCCTCGGCCGGGCGCAAGGACGCCATCAGCTTCATCGAGGAGACCGGCGAGTTCACCTGCTCGGTCGTCTCCTGGGAGCAGCGGGACGCGATGAACCGCACCTCCGCGCCGCTGCCGCGCGGGCAGAGCGAGTTCGGATACGCCGGGCTGGAGCCGGAACCTTCCGTGCTGGTCCGCCCGCCCCGGGTCCGCGGCGCCCCGGCGGCGCTGGAATGCCGGCTGGTCAAGATGATCGACCTGGCGCCGCTCGACGGCGGCGACGCCTTCTACGTCATGGCCATCGGCCAGGTGGTCGGCGTTCACATCGACGACCGCATGATCGAGGACGGCATCGTGGACACGCTGCGCCTGCAGGTCGTCAGCCGCGCCGGCTACCACGACTACTTCCTGGCCGACCACAAGTTCGCCCTGACCCGGCCCACGGACGTTTGAGGCCCGGCCGCGGCAGCGCCTTCCCATGCGGGTCGGTTCCGGCCATGCTGCCCGGCAACCGGGATCGTCCTTAATCACGCATCGGAGACCGCCATGGCCGGCCATGCCGCAGGCGACGCGCCACGCTCAAAGGTCGCCACGGTGCTCCGGGTGACGAGCGGCAACTTCCTCGAGATGTTCGACTTCTTCCTCTTCGGGTTCTACGCGACCTACATTGCGAAGGCGTTTTTCCCGGCCGGCAGCGAGTTCGCCTCGCTGATGTTCACCTTCATGACGTTCGGCGCCGGGTTCCTGATGCGCCCGCTCGGCGCGGTCCTGCTCGGCGCCTACGTGGACCGGATCGGGCGGCGGCGGGGGCTGATCGTCACGCTCTCCATCATGGCGTGCGGCACGGTGCTGATCGCCTTCGTGCCGGGCTATGGGACGATTGGCCTGCTGGCGCCGGCGCTCGTGCTGGTCGGGCGGCTGCTGCAGGGGTTCTCCGCCGGGGTCGAGCTGGGCGGCGTGTCGGTCTATCTGGCGGAGATGGCGCCGCCGGGGCGCCGCGGCTTCTTCGTGTCCTGGCAGTCCGGCAGCCAGCAGGTCGCGATCATGTTCGCCGCCGTCATCGGCTTCGCGGTGAACCGGCTGCTGACGCCCGACGACGTGGGCGCCTGGGGGTGGCGCGTGCCGTTCTTCATCGGCTGCCTCATCATCCCGTTCCTGTTCTACATCCGCCGCTCGCTGGAGGAGACGCCGGAGTTCCTGGCCCGCACGCACCGGCCCTCGCTGGGTGAGACCTTCGCATCGCTCGCCCGCAACTGGCGGACGGTGGGCATCGGCATGTTGCTGGTCGCGATGACCACGATCTCCTTCTACACGATCACGGTCTATACGCCCACCTTCGGCAAGAGCGTGCTCAAGCTGTCCGACACCGACAGCCTCCTCGTCACCTTCTGCGTCGGCCTGTCCAACTTCGTCTGGCTGCCGGTGATGGGGGCGCTGTCGGACCGGATCGGGCGGCGGCCCATCCTGCTGCTGTTCTCCGCCCTCACGCTGCTGACCGCCTACCCGGCGCTCGCCTGGCTGGTCGGACACGCTTCGTTCACCAACATGCTGATCGTGCTGCTGTGGCTGTCGTTTCTGTACGGCAGCTACAACGGCGCCATGGTGGTCGCGCTGACGGAGATCGTGCCGCCGGGCGTGCGGACCGCCGGGTTCTCGCTCGCCTACTCGCTGGCGACCGCGCTGTTCGGCGGGTTCACGCCGCTGGTGTCCACCTGGCTGATCGAGGCGACCGGCAACCGCGCCGCGCCGGCCTTCTGGCTGGCGTTCGGCGGCGCCTGCGGCCTGCTCGCGACGCTGCTGGCCTATCGCGAGGGCCGCACCCGGGTCGCCTCAGCCGAAGGCGTGTCGGCTTAAGCGGTCGTCCATGCAGCGCCGCTCCGTCCTGCGCCTCGCGCTCTTCCTCGCCGCCTGGACCCTGTCCGGCGCCGCGCAAGCGGCGGAGATCCGGGTGGTCAGCTCGGGCGGCTTCGCCGCCGCCTTCCGCGCGCTCGCCCCGGCGTTCGAGCACGCGACCGGCCATACGCTCGTGACGGGCTGGGGACCGTCCATGGGGCAGACGGTGGACGCGGTGCCCGCGCGGCTGGCCAGGGGCGAGCCGATCGACGTGCTCATCATGGTCGGCGCCGCGCTCGGCCAACTGGTGGAGCAGGGCACGGTGGCCGCGGACAGCCGGGCCGACCTCGCGCAGTCGGGCATCGGCGTCGTCGTGCGGGCGGGGGCGCCGCGGCCGGACATCGGCTCCGCGGACGCACTGCGGCGGGCGCTGCTCGCGGCCCGCTCCATCGCCTACTCGGACAGCGCCAGCGGGGTGTACATC
>CAXTTB010000384.1:0-4132 GCA_964246905.1 uncultured Acetobacteraceae bacterium
CCGGCATCGAGCAGATGGGCCTGGGCTGGAAGAACAGCTTCGGCACCGGCAAGGGCGCGGACACCATCTCCAGCGGGCTTGAGGGCGCCTGGACCGCCGAGCCGACCAAGTGGGACAACGGCTACTTCGACAACCTGTTCGGCTTCGAGTGGGAACTGGAGAAGGGTCCCGGCGGCGGCTATCAATGGAAGCCCAAGGACGGCGCGGCCGCCGACATGGTGCCGGACGCGCATGACGCCTCGAAGCGGCACCCGCCGATGATGTTCACCACGGACATCGCGCTGATCAAGGACCCGGCCTACCTCGAGATCTCCAAGCGGTTCCACGAGCACCCCGACGAGTTCGCGGATGCGTTCGCCCGGGCGTGGTTCAAGCTGACGCACCGCGACATGGGGCCGATTGCCCGCTACCTCGGCCCGGACGTGCCGGCGGAGGAGCTGCTGTGGCAGGACCCCGTCCCCGCCGTGGACCACCCGTTGATCGACGGGCAGGACGTGGCGGCGCTCAAGGCGAAGGTGCTGGCCTCGGGGCTGTCCGTCTCGCAGCTCGTCTCGACCGCGTGGAAGTCGGCATCGACGTTCCGCGGCACCGACAAGCGGGGCGGCGCCAACGGCGCGCGCATCCGGCTGGCGCCGCAGAAGGACTGGGCGGCGAACGAGCCGGCCGAGCTGGCGGCGGTGCTGCAGACGCTGGAGGGCATCAGGGCCGGGTTCAACGCGGCCCAGGCTGGCGGCAACCAGGCCGGCGGCAAGCAGGTGTCGCTCGCCGACCTGATCGTGCTCGCGGGCTGCGCGGGCGTCGAGAAGGCCGCCCGTGACGCCGGGCACGCCGTGGAGGTCCCCTTCACGCCGGGCCGCACCGACGCCTCGCAGGAGCAGACGGACGCGCACTCCTTCGCCCCGCTGGAGCCGACCGCGGACGGGTTCCGCAACTACCTCGGCGACGGGCGCGGGCGGCAGGCGGAGGTGCACCTGGTGGACCGGGCGCACCTCCTGACGCTGAGCGCGCCTGAGATGGCGGTGCTGGTCGGCGGCCTGCGCGCGATGGGCGCCAACCACGGCGGCTCCGGGCTTGGGGTCTTCACCAAGCGTCCGGGGACGCTGACCAACGACTTCTTCGTCAACCTGCTCGACATGGGCACGACGTGGAAGGCCGTGTCGCAGTCCGACGACCAGTTCGAGGGCCGCGACCGCCGGACCGGCGAGCTGAAGTGGACCGGCAGCCGCGTGGACCTGATCTTCGGGTCGAACTCGCTGCTGCGGGCCGTCGCGGAGGTGTTCGGGTGCGGCGACTCCGAGGAGGCGTTCGTGCACGACTTCGTGGCCGCATGGACCAAGGTGATGAACCTGGATCGGTTCGACCTGGCCTGACTCCGGGCTTGAACCGGGCCTGCCCCGGGCGGGCGTCCGTCCGGGGACTTGGGCGGCATGGGGCGGCGTCTCAGGGATGGGGCGCCGCCTGTTCCGGCACGACGCCAGCTTCAACGCGGCGATCAGGCCGGCGCTGCTGCGCCAGGACACCTCGCGCAGGCCGTTCGCCGCGGCGCGCGAATGCCTGCTTGAGCTGGTGCAGCGCTACGAGGTTGATGGACCTCAAGATCGAGGAGGCGGTTTCCGGTGCGCTGGGCGAGATCTGGCCGAAGCGGGCGGCCCGGCGAAACCCGGCCGCTTCACGCCAGGCCGGCGGAGGTGTCCGACCTGATGGAGAAAGGACGCTGACCACGGCGGAAGCGGCCGGCGGCCCTGCCGGACCCTTTCAAACAGCCTCTGGCATCACTCCGCCATCATTTCGCCGGAACCGCCCATCTCGGCGGGGAAGTCCTTGAGCTTCGGCAGGCCGTCGCGCATCGGCAGCACCGTTTCGGCATAGTTGACGTGCACCTGCGGCTCGAAGGCGAGGCCCGGGATGGTCGCGGCGTACACGTCGATCATCTTGAGCGGCGGATGCACGGTCATCAGGTGGCCGCCGCACAGCCGGCAGTACTGGCGGTGGCTCATGTCCGTCTTGTGGAACGTCGCGACGTTCTCCGCCCCCTTGGTCACTTCCACCGCGTCCGGCGGCCAGAGCGTGAAGGCGTTGACCGGGCCGGCCGACCAGGACCGGCACGACCCGCAATGGCAGTAGCCCATCGCGTTGGGCTGCCCGCTCACGCGAAGCTCCACCGCGCCGCAGAAGCACGCTCCCGAGTATGGACCGCTCATGTTTCCCCCCCTCGTGCCGTTCGGCACCGAGCGGGCAGTGTCGCTGGTTTCGTCCGGAGCGCAAGGGAAATAGGGCGGTCGCGGCCTATCCCTCCCCGGCTTATCCTTCGATAACGCCCGTGACCACCCCGCCCCGCATCGCCGCCACCCGCCGCACGAACCGGGCTGCGTCCGGCACGGCGTGGTCCACCGTCAGCTCGACCACGCGCTCCCCGGCCTTGCGCCCCTGGGCGCGCCACCGGGCATAGGGGTTCTCGGCGCTGGGCCGGCACGTCTCCCGGCCCCGCTTGCTCGCCGTGCTGGGGAACGGCTTGGTGGTGCCGCTGTTGATCGGCGAAAGCCGGATGGCAGGCCGGTGGGCGGCGACCAGCGCCGCCGTGTCGAGTTCCAGCACGTCGTGCTCGGCGTCCCGGTACGGGCGGGCGTTCAGCAAACGCAGCAGCCGTTCGCGCGTCAGCCAGAAGAACACCCGGGCGTTCAGGCAGCGGTACCAGTCCTCCGGCGTCAGCCCGTCCAGCAGGCACATCCGCAGCCCGGCGTCGTCCATCGGCTTCTGGTCGCGGATCGCGGCCCGGCCCAGCGCGGGATGCTCGATGGTCACGCCCTCCGGACGGCGACGGCCCTCAAGCGCCTCGCGGCGCGCGCCCTCGACGCTGAACAGATCCAGCAGCGCGGAGGTGCTGAGCAGCCCGTGCTGCCGGATCGAGGGCCAGCTCCCGCGCTCCGCCATGTGGTACAGCGTGGGGCAGTCCCGGACCAGCTCCGCAAGCTCCGCCTCCGTCACCCGGCGCCGACCAGGCCGCGGGCGAAGTCCATCGCCTCGAACGGGCGCAGGTCGCCGGCCTGCTCCCCCACGCCCACCGCGTGCACCGGCAGGCCGAACGCCTGGGCCAGCGCCACCACGATGCCGCCCCGGGCGCTGCCGTCGAGCTTGGTGACGATGAGGCCCGTCACCGCCACCAGGTCGCTGAACACCCGCACCTGCTCCACCGCGTTCTGCCCGGTGGTGGCGTCCAGCACCAGCAGCACGGAGTGCGGCGCGGCCGGGTCCTGCTTCTGCAGCACGCGGATGATCTTCGCCAGCTCCTCCATCAGCGCGCCCTTGTTGTGCAGCCGCCCGGCGGTGTCGATCAGCAGCACGTCGGCGCCCTCGGCACGGGCGCGGGTCAGGGCGTCGAAGGCGAGGCCGGCGGCGTCCGCCTTGGGCGGGCCGCTGACGACCGTGGCGCCGGTGCGGCTGCCCCAGACCTGCAACTGCTCGACGGCCGCAGCGCGGAAGGTGTCGCCGGCCACCAGGATGGGGCGCAGGCCCTGCTGCTGGTATTGCAGCGCCAGCTTGCCGATGGTCGTCGTCTTGCCCGTGCCGTTCACGCCGACCACCAGCACCACGTGCGGGCGCAGCGCCCGGTCGATCACCAGCGGCTGCGCCACGGGCGCCAGGATCGCGGCGATCTCCTCCGCCAGCGACTGCTTCACCTCCTCGTCCGTCACGTCGCGGCCGAACTTGCTGCGGCGGAACTCGGCGATGATCTCGCCTGCCGCCGCGGGGCCGAGGTCGGCGGCGATCAGCAGCTCCTCCAACTCCTCCAGCGCCGCATCGTCGAGCTTGCGCCGGGTGAAGGCGGCGGACAGGCCGGTGGTCAGCTTCTGCGTGCTGCGGGTCAGGCCTTCCTTGAGACGGTTGAAGAAGCCGAGCGCCATGCGGGTGTTCCTGGTTTGAGTGCGGCTACAAGCCGGCGGCGTGCAGCCCGGCGGCGTCCGCGGCGGCGACGCGGACGGCCAACAGAGTGCCGGGCGGGGCCGCCTGCGCCAGCCGGATCGGGGCGAAGTGCTCGGTATGCCCGCCGCCGCCGCGCTCGGCGACCACCTGGACGGTGCGCCCGATCAGCCCGGCGTGGAAGGCGTAGGCCTGCGGCAGGGCGGCGGCGCGG
>CAXTTB010000385.1:0-4125 GCA_964246905.1 uncultured Acetobacteraceae bacterium
GCGAGCGGCAGCCACAGCGTCGAGTGCCAGGCGAGCGCCAGGAACGGCCCGTAGATCCAGGGCTTGTCCCAGCCGATGCTCGGCTCCAGCCCCATCTCCAGCAGCGGGCCGGTGTCGCTGAACGTCAGCGGGTAGCCGTTCACCAGGGCCGGCCACGCCAGGAGCAAGGCGCCGCAGGCCACGGCGGCGGCCGACGCCCACCGGGCTGGGTAGCCGCTGAGGGCTGCATCCCGCCGGCTGGACGCCACCTCCGCCGCGTCAGCTCTCACCATTTGAGATTCTGTCGAATATTTCGCATCCGGCTGCGGCATCGGCCCGTAACCGCAGGGCCTGCACGAAAACCGTGCGGCCCAGCAACAGGAAACCTCGATGTCCGACAACCGATCAAACGACACGCCCGCACCCGCAGCGGGGCTGGAACGGCGGGGCCTGCTGCGCGGCACCAGCTTCGGCGCCCTGGCGCTCGGCACGATGGCCGTCGCCGGCCTGGGCGTCGCCAGCACCCCGGCCTATGCGGTGGGCAACAACGACGCCGCCGTGCTGAACTTCGCGCTCAACCTGGAGTATCTTGAGGCCGAGTTCTACCTCCGCGCCGCCATGGGCACGGGCCTCGGCGACGCCGACACCTACGGCCAGGGCGTCCAGGGTGGCGTCACGGGCGGGCGGGCGGTCAGCTTCGACACCCCCGCCATCCAGCAATACGCCCAGGAGATCGCGCAGGACGAGCTGAACCACGTCCGGTTCATCCGCACGGTCCTCGCCAACAAGGCGGTGGCGGAGCCGGCCATCGACCTGACCAACAGCTTCAACACGCTGGCGCAGGCCGCCGGGCTGGGCGACGGCTTCGACCCGTTCGCCAGCGAGGACGCCTTCCTGCTCGGCTCCTTCATCTTCGAGGATGTCGGCGTCACCGCCTATGCCGGCGCGGCGCCGCTGGTGCACAACAAGACCGTGCTGTCGGCCGCGGCCGGCATCCTGGCGGTGGAGGCCTACCACGCCTCCGAGATCCGGGTCCTGCTGCTGCAGCGCGGCTTCACGGCGGAGGTGCAGAAGATCTCCGACCTGCGCGCCGCCCTGTCCGGCGCGGCGGACGACCAGGGCATCCTGCTCAACGGCGTCGCCAACATCGTGCCGACGGACGGCAACAGCCTCGCCTTCTCCCGCACGACGCGGCAGGTGCTCAACATCGTGTATGGCGCGCCCAACGCCGCCTCCGGCCTGTTCTTCCCGGCCGGCCTGAACGGCGCCATCACGGCCTGACGCCGGTCCCTGCCCAGGGCGGGGCGCGAGCAGCAGCGCGCCCCGCCTAGCCAGCCCCAGCCTCCCAGCGGGCTGCCGCGGCGTCATCGGCATCGCGGGCTTCCACCCAATGCGCGCCGCCCTCGGCCAGCTCTTCCTGCTTCCAGAACGGCGCCCGGGTCTTCAGCCAGTCGATCAGGAACGCCGTCGCGTCGAGCGCCGCCTGGCGGTGCTGGCTCGCGGTCAGCACCAGCACGATCGGCTCGCCCGGCAACAGCCGCCCGTAGCGGTGCACCACCGTGCAGCCCTGCAGCGCCCAGCGCGACTCCGCTTCCGCCGCGATGGACGCCAAGGCGCGCTCAGTCATGCCGGGATAGTGCTCCAGCGTCATGCTGCGGATCGGCTGGCCGCCCGCGCTGTCCCGCACCAGCCCGATGAAGCAGCCCACGCCGCCCACGTCGGTGCGCCCGGCCAGCAGCGCCGCCATCTCCGCGCCGGGGTCGAAGGCCTCCGCCTGGACGCGCACCTCCGCCATCAGCCGCCCGTCACCGGCGGGAAGAACGCGACCTCGTCCGCGTCCTGCACCGGGGTGCCGGGCGTCGCGAACTCCTGGTTGACCGCGGCGCGCACCATGCCCGGATGGGCGAAGGCTTGCGCGCCCGCGTCGTCGCGCCCCCTGAGCCACGCGACCAGCTCGCCCACGGTCGCGACGTCCGGTGGCAGCGGCATCGCCTCCTCCGTGCGGCCCATCCGCTCGCGCAGCCAGGCGAAGTAGAGGATGCGGGCCATCAGCGCGGCGTCGGCACGGTCTGGATGGTGCCGTTCGGGTTGATGATCGTGCTGGTGCCGTTGCCGTTCGGCACCATGATCGCGCCCGGACCCTGCGGCGTGGTGAGCTGGCGGTAGCCGCTGGTGCCGCCGGCGTCCACCGCAGGGCCTTGCGGCGTCTGCACGACCTGCCCGGTCGGCCCCGGTCCGGGAGCGGTGGAGCGCGGCGGTGGAGGCAGGACCCCGGCCTGGGGCGTGCCCGGCAGGCCCGGCTCGACCGAACCCGGCGGCGTCGAGCTGCCGCGCCCGGGCCGGGGCTGGCGTCCGGCCGGCCGGCCCGGCTGGGCGCCCGGCACCGTCGTGTCCTGCCCCGGCTGCTGCTGCTGGACGTCGTTGAGCGTCGGATCGGGGGCTTGCGGGCCGGGCCAGACGTTGCCCGGCTCCGGCGTCATGGGCGTCACGTCGGGGCTTTGCCCGAACGCGCGGCGCAGGTTCTCGCTGTCCGTCATCGGGCGGTTCGGGTTCACGCCCGGCACGGTGAAGGTGTGGTCAAGGAAGGCGCCGAATCCCGTGCAGCCGGGCAGAAGGACAATAAGGCCAAGCGTAACGATGCGCCGCATGTGGATGAAGGCTCCTGTCGCGGCCACAAGGCCGTCGGGATTGTGCATCTGCGATGGAAATTGCTCAAGGCTGGTTAACCGGGCTTCGGGGAAACCCGGGCGGCGTGCTGCATGAAAGGCACACGCGTCACATTGAAGCCACACGCATTCAGGGGCCTTGCGCGCCCTGCGCGTCCGCCGGCGGGCGCGTCGCGTGCCGCAGGCCGGCCACGAGGTAGTCCCAGCCGGTCCAGAGCGTCAGCACGGCGGCGACCCACAGCATCGCCTCCCCGATCACGGCGACCGGCAGGGCCTGCAGGTGCAGCAGCCGGGCCGAGGAATCGCCCGCCAGCAGGGTGCCGAGCGCGCCCATCTGGAAGCCGGTCTTCCACTTGGCAAGGTTCGTGACCGGCAGGCCCACCCGCAGCCCCGCCAGGTACTCGCGCAGCCCGCTGACCAGGATCTCGCGCAGCAGGATGACGATGGCGGGGTAGAGGCCCCAGAACGACAGCCGCTCCTGCCCGGCCAGCAGCATCAGCGCGGCGCCGACCAGCAGCTTGTCGGCGATCGGGTCCAACATGCGGCCGATGTCCGAGAGCTGCCGCCGCCCGCGGGCGATCCGTCCGTCGAAGTAGTCGGTGATCGCGGCGGCGGAGAACACGACGCAGGCCAGGAAGTCCGTCGCCGGCGTCCGCACCGCCACGAGCGCCACCAGCAACGGGATGGCGGCGATGCGCGACAAGGTGAGCAGGTTGGGAAGGTCGGTCAGCATACCCACGCACCTTAGAACGGATTCCCAACCGGGTCAGCCAACCAATTGGCCGCGCGCCGCCGGTTGGCCGCGTGCCGCCGGACTCAGTAGGTTGCGCGCCCGCCGCTGATGTCAAAGGTGGCGCCGGTGCTGAACGAGCAGTCCTCGGTGGCGAGCCAGCAAGCCAGGGCGGCGATCTCCCGCACTTCCACGAAGCGGCCCATCGGGATCTTCGACAGCATGTAGTCGATCTGCGCCGGAGACATCTGCTTGAACAGGTCGGTCTTGGCGGCAGCCGGCGTCACGCAGTTGACCAGCACGCCCTTGCCAGCCAGCTCCTTGCCCAGCGACTTGGTGAGCGCGATCATCCCGGCCTTGCTGGCGCTGTAGTGCGAGGCGTTGGGGTTGCCCTCCTTGCCGGCGACGGAGGCGATGTTGACCACCCGCCCGTAGCCGCGCGCCACCATGCCGGGAATGACGGCCGAGCACGCCAGGTACGGCCCGATCAGGTTCACCTCGACCACCCGGCGCCATTCCTCCGCCGCCAGCTCCCAGGTGGGGGCGTTGCCGCCGGTGATGCCGGCGTTGTTGACCAGGATATCCACGGCGCCGTGCCGGGCCAGCGTGGCCTCCGTGGCGGCTTGCACCGCGGCCTGGTCCGTCATCTCGACCGCGTGCGCGCTGACCACGCCGCGCGCCGACAGCTCGCCCGCCGTCCGCGCCGCCGCCGCCGCGTCCAGGTCCCAGATGGCGACCGCGGCGCCGGAC
>CAXTTB010000386.1:0-4120 GCA_964246905.1 uncultured Acetobacteraceae bacterium
GTGTACGCGCGAGGATTCTTGGATTCTTGGATTCAAGGATTCGGCGTTTTTAACCCTTTGATTTCGCTTGGTAAAACACCTCGACTCCCGACTAATGGGGGGCCAGCCCCGACTAATGGGGGGCGGACCCCCGACTAATGGGGGGCGGACCCCCGACTAATGGGGGGCACGATTTACGACCTTGAGCAAAGTCGTAGGTCGTGGTTAACCTTTGAAAATGGCAAAGCTTTCTGCAACTGAGGAACTGCCTGTCGGCCGCACCATGCGCGCAGCCCATCAGGCAGCCCGCACCCTGCCCAACACCGAGGTTGTCAAAGCTGGCGAGCTGGTCGAGGCGCGCTTCGCCAAAGGAGCCTCGCCCTCCGCTGCCGCCCGCAAGATGCTTGCCTTACTGATCCAAAAGGCTGCCGGCGATGCCTGGAAGCCCGGGCCGCACACCATCCTCAAGCGCGAGCTGCGCGGCAGCCACAAAGGCAACGAGCGCCTGGACGACACATTCGATGAACTGCAAGGCACCCTGCTGCGAATCGAAGTCACAGCCCCGGACGGGCGGGCGGCTGCACTGGTCGCTCCCGTGGTCGCTTATCGGATCGAGCACCTGGAGGACGACGACAAGGCCCGGATATGGTGGGAGTTCAGCGAGCCTGCACGCCGCGCCATGCAGGGCAGCGACCACTACGCCGCCATGAACCGCGCTGCCCTGCTCGCCTTCGAGAGCCGTTACAGCGTCACCCTCTATGAACGCGGTGCCTTACTCGCCGGCCGCCGCGATGCGCGCTGGCGCGGCACGGTGAGCGAACTGCGCGAGGTCATGGGGGTTCCGGTAGGTCGTTACCGGGATTGGGGCGACATCCGGCGCAAGGTGGTGGAGCCGGCCTGTGCCGAAGTGAACCAGCTCGCCGAGTTCGCGTGCGGCTGGAAGGTGGAGCAGGGGCCACGCAGCAAGGTGCTGGCCGTCGAGCTGTGGTTTCGGCCCAAGGACCAAGCCGAGCGCACGGCGACAGAACGCGAGTTGGACGAGACGCGGGAGGGTCGCAAGGCCCGGCGCGAAAGCCAGGGTGCGCCATCCCGGCTGCGGCCCAGCCTGGTGAAAGCCATGGATGCCTTGCGCGAAGGTCGGCCACCACTCGATGCCGAGCCAAGCCAAGGTGACGCGGCTGATGCGATGCTGGCGGAACTGGCCCGGCAGCGCGCCGTGATGGTGCCGGATGACGAATAGGGCCGACGAGCGCAACGGTCCCGGCAAGCATTCGCGGGCGCCTGGCGGCCCCGCGGCAGGGCCGAATACTGCCTTCGAGTAAGTCTCCGCACCGCACCGCGTCCGTCCGCCCCTGGCGACTGCCCCGCTGCTTGGGGTCACGCCACAGAACGGGCAGGATAGCACGGTTGGCGGCACGGACCGGGAACATGGTCACGCGGCGGCAGCCGTGGGCAGGCTGGCGGCCATGCCCCGCAGTGGCCTGAACCCGTCCGGACCAAGGCTTGTGTCCGCACCCCAGAGATAGTCGCCGGTGAGGTTGAGGTGCTGCCAGCCAAGTGGGGCGAAGTGGGCCAGCAGCGCGTCCGGGATCAGGTCGCCGCGGTGCCGGGCGGCGTCCAGGGCGCGGCCGAGATAGACGGTGTTCCACAACGCGATGGCGGCCGTGACCAGGGCGAGGCCGCTGGCCCGGTGCTGCTGGGCCTGGGCCGTGCGGTCGTGCAATCGCCCGAGGCGGTGGAAGCACACGGCCCGGGCCAGGGCGTTGCGGCTTTCGCCCTTGTTCAGCTCTGCCGTCGCCTGCCGTCGGAGCTGGGGCCGCTCCAGCCAGTCCAGGGCGTGCAGCGTCCGCTCGATGCGGCCGATCTCCCGCAGCGCCAGGGCCAGCCCGTTCTGCCGCGGGTAGGCGCCGAGCCGCTTGAGCAGCAGCGAGGCGCTGACCGTGCCCGTCCGCACCGAGGCCGCCATACGCAGCACGTCGTCCCACTGCGCCGCGATCAGCTTGTCGTCGGGCTTGCCTGCGATGAACGGCGACAGCGCCGGCCACGTCGAGGCCGGGCCAAAGGCGTAGAGCTTGCGGTCGGCCAGGTTGGGGATGCGCGGGGCGAACCGGAACCCCAACAGGTGCGCCAACGCAAATACGTGGTCGCTCACCCCGCCGCCATCCGTGTGATGGACGGAGATGCTGAGGTCGGCCTCGTGGTAGAGCAGCCCGTCGATGACGTAGGCCGCCTCGCCCGAGGGCGGGATGGACACGGTGTGGAATGGGGCGTGCCGGGCCGAGACATGGGTGTAGAACAGCCCAGCGGCCTCGCGCCCATGGCCATGCCGGGCGTTGTGGGCGCCCAGCGCTTCGCCGCGCCCTGCGGTCAGGAACGCCTGGCCGTCGGAGCTGGACACGTCCGCGGCCCCGAACAGGGCGGCCAGTGGATGCCGTTGCAGGGCGTTGGCGACGATGGCCAGGCCCGGGCGGTAGGTGTCCTCGCGCAGGTGCCAGCCGGCGTTCCAGGCCAGTTCGCGGTAGCTCGCCACCGAGCAGGCGTCGGCCATGCGGGTCAGGCCCATGTTGGTGGCGTCGGCGAGCACGGCGGTGAGCACGACGCGCCGGTTCTTGGCCGGCAGGCCCGTGTGCAGGTGGGTGAAGGCGTCGGCGAACCCGGTCCAACGATGCACGTCGTCCAGAACGGCGGTGATGCGGGCGTTGGGCAGCATGGCGTAGAGCCGCTCGGCCGCATCCTCCGCCGCCTCCGGGGTGATCGCCTTGAGCGGCGTGATCTTCATCTCGCCGCCGCTGATCCTGACGTCCTCCAGCGTGTCCGCCGCAGCTTTCGCATTGACCTCACCCAGCCGCCGCTCCAACAGGGCGCGGCGACCGGCCAGGTACTCCTCCGCGGTCGCGGGCACGGCGACCGGCAGCGGCCCGGCCTCGCGCATGGCGGCGAACAGCGCGGGCGGGATGAGCTGGTCCTCGATGGCCCGCCACTGCCGGCTGCCCTCCACCCAGATGTCGCCGGCGCGCAGCCGGTCACGCAGTTCCAGCAAGGTTGCGGCCTCCCAGGTGCGGCGGTGCTCTGTGTGGCCAATGCCGCCGCTGTCCAGCACCGCGTCGCGCCAGGCTGGGCGCAAGAAGCTGGTCGGCAGGCTCTTCGGCCACCTCCGGCCGCCGCTGCTGTAGGCGATCTGAAGCAGCTCCACTGCACGCAGCGTCGCCGCGGCGGCGGGCACGGCGCGCAGCTGGAAGGCGTCAAGGAACACAGGGCCGAGCCGGTGCAGCACCGGCCAGGCACGCGCGGCAAGCGCCGGCAGATCCACCTTGTCCGGGCGGGCCAGGCGCTCGGCCTCGGCGACGCTGGCCGTCAGCCGCTCCCAGCCAACCGAGTCCGCGATGGCGCCGTCCAGGTCGGCGTCGTCCTGCTTGGCCACGATCAGGGCGCTGCCAAGCCGGACCAGCAGGCGCACCTTGTCGTTGATGGCCCGTGCGTCGCGTAGCAGGGTGCCCTCCTCCCGGGCCTCGGCGCGGCGGAACATGCGGCCGACCGCGCGGTCGAACAGGCCGACCCCGTCGTCGGTCAGGCGGGCCGTGGTGTCCAGCACGGTGGCAACCAGGGTAGCTCGGCGGCGGAGCAGCAACAGCGCCCGCAAGTGCTGGGCGGTGTAGCGTCCGCCCTCGCGGGCCAGCTTGCGCAACCGCTCCGGATGCACGCCCTCGGCGCAGGCAGGATCGAGGCCGACGGCGCGCAGGCAGGTCAGCTGCTCCACGATGCGGGTGAGAGCCTTGTGGCCCGGCGCGCCAGGTGGCTGCCGCGCCCAGCCCAGCACGCTCAGGGACGTACCCTCCTTGGACGTGAGCAGCGCGTCCAGCGCCTCGGTTTGCGCGAGAGACAGGTTGCGGGTGAGCTGGCCCGCGACGTGGCGCTCGGCCACGACCAGGACCGCGGCGACCAGGCGCTCGACCACGCTCGGGCCAGGGGCGACGATCCGGCGCCGGCGCAGCTCGTCCACCAGCGTCGCGGTGATCGCCAGGGCGTTCGTGGTGGCCAGCGCCACCGGAAGCAGCCAGGCCAGCATGTCGCGGCCGTGCCCCGGCGCGTACATGCGGAAGCCGAACGCCTCGCGCAGGTCGTCGAGCTGCTCCTGCCTAGT
>CAXTTB010000387.1:0-4114 GCA_964246905.1 uncultured Acetobacteraceae bacterium
GCGCTGCTTCGTCATCGTCGGCGCGGGCGCTGTGGCGGCGCAGACCCTGCGGGAGGAGGGCTTCACCGGCCGGGTGGTCATGCTCGACCCGGCGAACCGCGTGCCCTACGACCGCACCATCCTCAGCAAGTACGCCCTGTCCGGCCGGAAGGGCGCGGAGAAGTCGCCCTTGCAGTCCCAGTCCTTCTACCGCGGGCACGGGATCGAGCGGCGCACGGCGGAGGTCTCCCGCATCGACGCGGAGGCCCGCCGGATCACCTGCGCGGACGGCACGGCGCTGGACTACGACGCCGCCCTGCTCGCGACGGGCGCAGCGCCGGTCCTGCCGTCGTTCCCCGGCGCCGGGCTGGGCCATGTCCATACCCTGCGCAGCCGCGCCGACGCCGACGCCATCCTGGCGCAGGCCGAGCGCAGCACGCGCGCCGTGGTGCTGGGCGCGAGCTTCATCGGCATGGAGGTGGCGGCGAGCCTGCGGGAGCGCGGGCTGGATGTCACCGTGGTCGGCAAGGAGAAGGCGCCCTTCGCCAAGCAGCTCGGCGAGGAGGTCGGACGCGCCTTCGTCGGCCTGCATGAGCAGCACGGCGTGGCGTTCCGGCTGGGCCGCGGGGTGGCGTCGCTGGACGGGGACGGCGCCGTGTCCGGCGTGGTGCTGGAGGGCGGGGAGCGGATCGCCGCCGACCTCGTGGTGGTTGGCTTCGGGGTCAAGCCGGCCACCGCCTACGCCGAGGGCCTGGCCCGGCACGACGACGGCGGCCTCATCGTCGATGCGGCCCTGCGCGCGGCACCCGGGCTGTATGCCGCCGGCGACATCGCCCGCTTCCCGCACCGCGGCGACGGCGAGCCGATCCGGGTGGAGCATTGGCGCGTGGCGGAGCAGCACGGGCGGGTGGCGGCGCTCAACATGCTGGGCCGGGACGCCCGCTACGACGCCGTGCCGTTCTTCTGGACCATCCAGTACATGAAGCGCCTCGACTACGTGGGCCATGCGGCGGACTGGGACGGCACCGTGCTGCATGGCGACCTCGGCACGCCGGACTTCCTCGCCTACTACGTGAAGGACGGGCGCGTCGCCGCGGCGGCGGGGATGGGGCGGGACCAGGACACCGCGGCGCTGATCGAGCTGTTCGCCCGGCGCCGCGACTGGCGGGCGGAGGAGCTTGGCGAGCGCCCGTCCGCCGTGCTCGCCGCGCTGCAATGAACGCCGCCGGGCCGGGGAGGACGCGCCATGCCGCAAACGCTTGAAGGGTCCTGCCGGTGCGGCGCCGTCCGCTTCCGCTGCGACAGCCACACGCCGCAGCCGTACCAGCGGTGCTACTGCTCGATCTGCCGCAAGACGGCGGGAGGCGGCGGCTACGCCATCAACCTGGGCGCCGACGCCCGCACGTTGAAGGTGGACGCGGACGGGGACGCCAAGCAGGTGTTCCATGCGGAGATCCGGGAGGAGGACGGCGCGTGCCGCCTGTCCACCGCGGAGCGGCATTTCTGCGCGCGCTGCGGCACCGCGCTGTGGCTGTTCTCGCCGGAATGGCCCGATCTGGTCCACCCGTTCGCCTCCGCCATCGACAGCCCGCTGCCCGTGCCGCCGGCGTCGGTCCACCTGATGCTGCGGTTCAAGCCGTCCTGGGTGGAGCCGCAGGTCGGCCCAGGCGACGCCTGCTTCGAGCTTTACCCCGACGAGTCGATCGAGGCGTGGCATCGCAGGCACGGGGCCTGGGTCGATTGACCGAACCGCATCGGCACCTTGCCCGGACGATCCGGAGCCGATACTGACCGGGCAGCCGTGCGCGCGCCGCGCCGGTCCGTCCGGGAAGGATTCCGTTCATGCCGCAGAGTTCGGCGCTCCCCACCTACAGCGCCCTGTATGCCTTCGGCGACAGCCTGTCCGACGCTGGCGACCTGTCGCTCTCCACCGCGCCCAGCGGCACGGCGCTGCCGGTGTCGCCGCCCTACTACAGCGAGAAGTATGGCCTGGTCAGCGGCAGCGTGTTCAGCAACGGCCCGACCTGGGTGCAGGACGTGTCCATCGCCCTCGGCCTCGGCACGCTGGCGCCCAGCCTGACGGGCGGCACGGACTTCGCCTATGGCGGCGCCGTCACCGGGTCGGCGCCGCAGAACACCGACCTGACGGCCCTGGTCAACTCCCTCCCGGCGCAGCTCACGCAGTTCAAGACGCAGGTCGCCAGCCCGTCGGCCAACGCGCTCTACACCGTGTCGGTCGGTGGGAACGACGTGCTGGCCATCCTGGCCAACGCCGGGCTTTCGGCCGCGCAGCAGACGGCAGACGTGAACGCGGCGGTGGCGAACGAGGTCTCCTTCGTGCAGCAACTCGTCGGGAACGGTGCCAAGACCGTGCTGGTGCTGAACGTGCCCGACCTCGGCAAGATCCCGAACGTCACCTCGCGGCAGGCCGGCGCGGCGCCGACCGCCATCGAGACCGAGGCCACGCAGCTTTCGGGCGCCTACAACGCCGCGCTCGGCACCCAGCTTGCCGCCGTCGCCAGCGCCAGCGGGGTCCGCATCGCCATCGTGGACGCCAACACCCTGCTGAACGCCGCCATCGCCAACCCGGCCGCCTACGGCCTCACCAACGTGACCACGCCGGTGTGGAGCGGCAGCTACAGCAGCGCCAGCAGCGGCGCCCTCGCGGTGGCCGGGGCGGCGGCGCAGAACCAGTACTTGTTCTGGGACTCGATCCATCCGACCCAGACCGGGCACGGGGCCATCGCCGACCTGGCGGAGCAGCAACTGAGCGGCGTGCCGGTGCTGGCGGCGGTGGACACCACGACGAACCAGCCGGTGGCGGCGCAGGGGCAGCCCTACACCGGGCCGGTGGGCAGCCTGCAGCGGCAGTACATCGACATCACGCCGGACAACGTGAACATCGCCGTCTCCACGCCGAACTGGTTCATCCACAGCGGCGCAGGCCAGGACGCGATCTCCGTGAGCGGCGGCAGCAACGTGCTGGACGGGGGCACCGGGTCGAACTTCCTGACCGGCGGCAGCGGCACGGACACCTTCTTCGTCGATGAGCGCGGCGCGACGGCCACCACCTGGAGCACGGTGGCGAACTTCCACGCTGGCGACGCCGTGACGCTGTGGGGGGTGTCGCAGGCCGGCTTCCAGATCAACTACCTGGACGGCGCGGGGGCGGCCGGGGCCACGGGCCTCACGGTCATCGCGCAGGCGGCGGGCAAGCCGGAGGCGCTGCTGACATTGCCGGGCTTCACGCGGGCGGACCTTGCGGGGCGGCTCGGCGTGTCGTTCGGCACGGACGCCGCGAGCGGCAGCGCCTACATGTACATCCGCGCCAACGCCTAGACGGGCAGCGCCATGGGCTTCATCGACGCCTACCTGGACGAGACCCTGCTGGCGACCCAGGCGTTCTGCGGCGACGCGCGGCACCGCCAGGTGATGGCCGAGATGGCGGAGGCCATCACCACGGCGCTGCGAGGCGGCGGCAAGCTCCTGGTCTGCGGCAACGGCGGGAGCGCCGGCGATGCCCAGCACATCGCGGGGGAGTTCGTGTCGCGCCTGATGTACGACCGTGCGCCCTTGGCGGCGATTGCCCTCACCACGGACACGTCGGTGCTCACCGCCACCGGGAACGACTACGGGTTCGACCGCGTGTTCGAGCGCCAGGTGCTCGCCCTGGGGCGGCCCGGCGACGTGCTGCTCGGCATCTCCACCTCCGGGACCTCGGCCAACGTGCTGCGCGCCTTGGCCGCCGGGCGGGAGAGGGGGCTGGCCTGCATCGGCTTCGCCGGCGCGCAGGACGGCCCCATGACCGCGGCCTGCGGACTGCTGCTGCAGGCGCCCTCGACCCGCACGGCGGTGATCCAGCAGCTCCACATCACCGCGGCGCACGTCGTCTGCGCGCTGGTGGAGCGCGCGATGTTCCCGCAGGGCTGAACTCATGCAAGCGGCCAAATGGTCTGATACTAGACGCCCTTTGGGGCGACTGGTATCAGAGTCGTTTTTGGCGCGCGGCCGCCCCACCAACTCCGCTCGCATACCAGTCAGCCCAAAGGGCTGCTGGTATGACTTGTCTGGGGTATCTGGTGACGGATGACGCTTCGCTTATCCATCCTACGAAACCGCGCCGCGTAGGACGGAT
>CAXTTB010000388.1:0-4048 GCA_964246905.1 uncultured Acetobacteraceae bacterium
GGGCGCCGCGGCACGGCGTGCCCGGCGCACCTCGGTTTGCACGGCCGACAGCAGGATCGTCTGCGCCCGGGCGCCGGGGGCGAGCGACCGGAGGAAGCCCCGGCGCCAGAAGCTGGCGTCCAAGGCGTCGAGCCGGGCCTTCGCCGTGGCGGACGTCGGCACCGCCGGGATGATCGGGCGGTAGCGCGCGATGCCGAACCCCTCGGCGTGGGCGATCCCGCCGAAGTGCGCGACGTCCTCCGGCGCCGGGTCGCCGAGCAGCGCGTCGAAGCCGCGCAGGGTGAGGGCGGCGAGCGCATCGACATGCCCGTCCACGAGCACCGGGCGCAGCGCCTCCGCGCACTTCGCCACGGCGCCGTGGAAGACCGCCGCCAGCCGCAGCCGGTCCGCCTCCTGCGGCTCCATGACGCAGACCGGCTCCGTTTCGGTGCCGACGCGGCGGACGCAGCGGATGCCGGGTTCGGGGGCGGAGAACAGCAGCTCGGTGATCTCCACCGAGCGGGTGAAGCGCGCCAGGCGGTCCCGCGGCAGCCCGGCGTTGAACAGCCAGCCCGACACATCGAGCGGCACGCCGGCGACCGTCCGCACCTGCTGCTCGAAGGTGCCGAGGTAGGCGCCCGCCAACTGCGGCAGCACCCCGCCGCGCGCCCGGCCCAGCAGCATCAGGGAGCGCTGCAGGCTGCCGTGCCAGCCGAGATCGACGACGATGCCGGGTCCAGGGCCGGGGCCGGGGCCGGGTCCGGGGCCGCCGAACAGCCCGATGCCGTCGAGGTGCGCGAGCAGCGCCTCCCGTTCGACGCCCGCCTGCGCCAGGATCGGCCCGGCCAGCGCCGTGAACATCGCCCGCAGCGCCGCGCGCCCGCCTGAGGTCCGCACCGGCTGCGCCGGGTCTGGGAAAAATCGGGCGAGGACGGTTGAGACCGCCGGGTCGGACGGGTCGAGGTCGATGCGGCGGAGGTACGCTTCGGGCGACACCGATCCGCCGGAGGTGAGGAAGTCGAGCGACGCCTCGTCCAGCGACGTGATGCCGGCGAAGTTCACGCAGCGGCGGGAGCACCAGACGTAGCGGGACGGCGGCGCGTCCGGCGGGCGCCAGGCCGCTTCGTAGGCTTTTTGGAAGATCAGCCCGTCGCGGGCGAGGAAGAAGACGCGGTCCGTGCCGTGCGCCCGGGCGACGCGCCGGACGTGGCCCGCCATGCCGAGCGCGGCCGGCGCCACGACCAGGTAGGCGACGGCCAGCCAGTAGGGATCGAGGTCCGGCTCGCCACGCCGCGCCACCAGCTCCTGGCGCAGCAGGGACGCGAAGCTGTCGGCGAGCCAGTGGCCGCGCTGCGCGAGGCGGGAGGCGACGCGCCGCTCGCCTGGCGGGACCAGCAGGAAGGGGATGACCCCGAAGCCGCGCGCCGTGCCGCCATCGCTCTGCGGGTTGTCGCCGAGGTGCACGATCTTGGCGTCCGGGGCGAGGCCGGCGGCGGCGCGCAGGAACGGCCACACGCTGCCGTCCGCCTTGGCCACCATGAGTTCGCTGGACAAATAGAGCCGCTCGAACCCGGCGACGCCGCAGCGCGCCAGCATCCGTTCCACGCACTCGGCCGGGAGATACATGTCGGACACCAGCACGACGCGCCGGCCCGCGGCGACCAGCGCCCGGAACGCGGCCAGCACCTGGGGGTCCGCACGCACGCAGCGGAGTTCGAGGTCCATCTCCTCCTGAGCCGCGTGGGCGAGGTCCAAGGCGTGGGCGGGGCCATGCGCCGTCCAGGCCTGCTTGAGTTCGCGGTAGATGCCGGCGAGCGTCACCTCCCGTTCGCCCCGGGCGGCGGCGCTTGCGCGCGCCCGCTGCTCGGCCGCGACCCGCTCGCGCGCAAAGGCCGCCGCGGACGCCGGGGTTACGCGCTCCGCCAAGGCTTTGAACAGGTCTTCGGGGTCGCCGAAGAAGCGGACGAGGAGCGTGTCGAACACGTCGAAGGAGACGATGCCGGCATCTTGCGCCGCCGCGCTGAAACGGGCCAGCACCTCCTCGTGCCGGGTGATGAACGGGGCCGCATTCGGCATCGGCGCAGTGTCTCCTGTGGGCGTCCCCGGGGCCGGACCGGACGGGCGGTGGGTCCCACGGATGGGCGGCCGTGTCGAGCCTGCCGGGTGCGCCGGGCAGGGCCGTCCGTGCCGGGCTGCCGGCTTTGGGCGGTTAAGGCCATCCTATCAAGTATCGGCTTGTTAGGTGCAAGTTACTTTGGTTGCGCGGTGCCCACCGTGCGTCATGCTTCGTGCATTAATGTTTTCTTAACTTGGGATTTGTTGAATACACAAAAATGTGATTGCAAGAAAGACCCGAAAATAGGAGAGTTCACTGGTCATCACGAAAAAGTGAGCAGTCAGTCCATGTCCTCCAAATACGTCGTCGGCGGGTATTTCGGCAACCCGAATGGCAGCGATGCCGGCTCGGAGGCCGCTTTCGAGACGCAGCTCAACAGCTTCGCCTCCACGATGGGTGCCAAGCCGGCCACCATGAACGCATTCACCGACTTCACCCAGGACCCGAGCAACTGGGCCGGCAACGCGGGCTGGACCGCCTGGTCGTGGACGCAGTCGGCGGTGGTGAAGACGTCGGTCACGCCGGACATCGGCATCCCGATGTCGGACAACAATCACTGGGCGGGCAACGCCGCCGGGTCCACCAACGACGACTTCTTCAAGGGCATCATCAACGGGACCTACGACAACGACTACAAGGGCATCGTGGACTCCTGGTCCAACGCCGGCTTCAAGACGATGAACCTGCGGCTCGGCTGGGAGATGAACGGCAACTTCATGCCGTGGTACATGGGCGACGACGCCGGCACGCAGGCCGACTGGGTGAAGGCGTTCCAGCACCTTTCGACCCTGTTGCGCGGGCAGGCCAGCGCCGACGGCGTGACGGCCAAGATCGAGTGGAACCCGAACCTCCAGGGCTGGACCAACCAGCCGACCGCCAACGCCTACCCGGGCGACTCCTACGTCGATATCGTGTCGGTGGACACCTACAGCCCGCTGTATCCCGCCGGCTTCTACAACTGGGACAAGAACGACGGCTCCTACAACGCCAACGCGGCGGAGTGGGCGGCGGACCCGGTGAACCGGGCGCATTACTGGTCCTACCCCGACGCCGACCAGTGGCACCCCACCGGCACGGGCAACGGCTTCGGCATGGAGAACGCCATCGCCTTCGCCAAGGCGCACGGCAAGGCGCTGGCGGTGTCGGAGTGCGGCGCCGGCGCCCGCGACGGCACCCCTGGCCCCAACGACGACCCCGCCTTCCCGCAGTGGCTGGCCTCGGAGCTGGACAAGGCGCAGTCGCAGGGCATCAAGGTTGACCACGTCAACATCTGGGACCAGCCGATGAGCGACGGCAACTGGGACTTCTCCTCCGCCGGCGCGAACAAGCCGCTCGAGGCCGCGGCGTGGGCCAAGTACTTCGGCGTCAACTCGGGCACCGCCGCCAGCCCGGCGCCCGCACCCGCACCGGCACCTGCGCCGGCGCCGACCACCGTCGGGAGCGGCGCTGACACCCTGGTGCTGAACCTGTCGGAGGACGCCTACCAGGGCGACGCGCAGTTCACGGTGTCCGTGGACGGCAAGCAGGTGGGCGGGACGCAGGCGATCACCGCATCCCACGCCAACGGCCAGACCCAGGCCTTCACCTTCAAGGGCGACTTCGGGGCCGGCAAGCACTCGGTCGCGGTGAACTTCCTCAACGACGCCTGGGGCGGCAGCTCGGCCACCGACCGCAACCTCTACGTCGATGGGGGGACGCTGGACGGGACCGCGCTGCAGGGCGGCGGCGAGCAGGCCGTCACCGGGGCGATCACCGTCACCGGCGTCATCGCGGCCTCTGCAACCGCCGCCCCCCTGCCGGCGACGGACACCCTGGTGGTGAGCCTGTCGGAGGACGCATACCAAGGCGACGCGCAGGCGGTGATCACCATCGACGGCAAGACGCTCGGCGGCACGGTCACGGTCACGGCGTCCCACGCCAAGGGCCAGTCGCAGAGCGTCAGCCTCGCCGGCC
>CAXTTB010000389.1:0-4031 GCA_964246905.1 uncultured Acetobacteraceae bacterium
CTCCAATAGCGTGAAGCCCGCCTCTCCCGCCCCATCGCGGCGCGGAAAGCGCCTGCCCGGCGCCGGCGTCACATGCCCTGGCGTCACATGTCGCCGGCGAGCAGCTTCGTCGCGTGGTCGAGCGCCTCGTTGCACTCGTCGGCATCGCCCTCGGCCTGTTCCCGCAAGGCCCGGGTGAGGTCCGCGTCGATCAGGCGCTTGATGCGGGCCTCGCCGTTGAAGGCCGCGGCCTGCTTGCTGATCTCGGCGTGGCGGGCGGTGCAGACCGCATCCTCGCCGGCGGCCATGGCGAGTCCGGGACAGGCGAGCAGCAGGCTTATAGCGATGAAGCGCATGGTTTGTGTTCCCTACGGTGACGAGGGCCGGCCAGCCCGTTCGCCCGCACCTTTTGGCCACCCGGGACCCCGCGCGCCATGACCGGCCCGGGACGGTTCGATGAAGTTTCGCAAGCGTTCGCAAACCCGCCGGGGCCGTCCCAACTCGCAACCCGGCGCATCGCGGGCTAAGCTCCGCCCCAAACGAACTGCATGGGAGAGTCGCGTGGCCGCACAGGATTACGAAACCTTGGACGGGCGGTTCGCGCGGCTGTTCAACCCGACCGCCCATGTGCACAAGCTCCACACGGGCTGCCACTGGGCGGAGGGGCCGGCCTACTTCCCGGCCAGCCGCGGCCTGGTGTGGTCCGATATCCCGTCCAACCGGCTGCTGCGCTTCGACGAAGGCACCGGCCACGCCGGGCCGTTCCGGGAGCCGTCCGGCCACGCCAACGGCAACACGGTGGACCGCCAGGGCCGCCTCGTGACCTGCGAGCACGGCGGGCGCCGGGTCAGCCGGACCGAGCATGACGGGCGCGTCACCGCGCTGGCCGAACGCTACGACGGCAAGCGGCTGAACAGCCCCAACGATGTCGTTGTCAAAAGCGACGGCAGTGTCTGGTTCACCGACCCGACCTATGGCATCGACAGCGACTACGAGGGCGACCGCGCCGAGAGCGAGATCGGCGCGTCCTACGTGTACCGCATCGACCCGGCGACCGGCGCGGTCACGGTCGTGGCCGACGACTTTATCCAGCCGAACGGGATCGCCTTCTCGCCCGACGAGCGGCAGCTCTACGTCGTCGATACCGGGCGCAGCCACGGCGCGCACTACCCGGCGCACATGCGCGTGTTCGACGTGGGGGACGACGGGCGGCTCCGGAACGGGCGGGAGTTCGCCGCCTGCACCGCCGGGTTCTTCGACGGGTTCCGCCTGGACGAGGCCGGGCGCATCTGGACCAGCGCCGGGGACGGCGTGCATTGCTACGACCCCGACGGCACGCTGATCGGCAAGGTCCGGGTGCCGGAGACCGTGGCCAACGTCTGCTTCGGCGGCCCCAAGCGGAACCGGCTGTACATCTGCGCCACCACCTCGCTGTATGCGGTGTACCTGTTCACCAACGGCGCCCGGACATTTTGAAAGATCAGGTCTCGCCGTTCCGGCCATACGGCAGGCCTGTAGGGCGCATAAGCGGAGCGCCATGCGCCACCTGGCGGTCTGACGGGAGGCGGATGGCGCTCCGCTTATCCGCCCTACGATCCCGAGCCTGCGTGTGCCGACTTGCACGGGGTTACTTAGATCAGGCCTCGTCGTCCCGCCCATACAGCAGGAGCAGCGCCAGGATGATGACGCCGTAGATGATGCTGCGCCCGTATTCCGGCATGTCCAGCGCCATCAGCACGCTGACCAGCGTCACCAGGCTGACCGTGCCGGCGGCGACGCCGAGGTAGTGGCCCCGCCCGCCGAGGATCGCCACGCCGCCGATCACCACGGCGGCGATGGACTGGAACAGGTAAGGATCGCCCATGCCGAGCGCCGCCTGCCCGCCGAAGCCCACCAGCATGACGCCGGTCGCCGCCGAGAACAGCCCGCTCAGCGCATAGAGCGCGACGGTCACGGCGGACACGTCGATGCCGGCGAGGTAGCTGGCCCGCGCGCTGGTGCCGATGGCGTAGGTGCGGCGGCCGAACCCGGTCAGGCTGAGCACCGCCGACACCCCCGCCGCGACTGCGGCCCACAGCCAGAGCGCCGCCGGCACCCCGAGCAGCGAGGCATGGACGGCCGCCCGCACCACCGGCGGCGCGTAGGCCGCGCAGGAGCCGCAGGTCATCCCGCCGCTGAGGCCGAGCGTCAGGCCCTGCATGATGCCGTTCATCGCCAGCGTCATCACCACGGCCGGCACGCCGAACAGGGCGACGCCCACGCCGCTCAGCGCGCCCACGGCCAGGCCCATGCCGAGCGTGAGGGCGAGGGCGAAGGCCGCCCGCCCGTCCTGGCCGAGCGAGGACGTGACCATGAGGATCGCCGCCGCGTTCAGCACCCAGGGCACCGACAGGTCGATGCCGCCCACCAGGATCACGAACATCTGCCCGGCCGCCACCAGGCCCACGAAGGACGCGACCACCAGCACGGCGGAGACGCTCCCGTAACTCGCGAACCCCGGACGGACCAACGCGCCCAGCACGAACAGCAGCACCGCCGCGAGCGCCGCGTAGGCGATGCGGCGCCGGTCCTGCGTGAACACCGCGAGGACGCGCCCACCCGGGCCGGACTGGCTGAGGCCGGACATCATCGCCTCCGCAGCAGCCGGCCGATCCCGCTCGCCCCGAGCACGGCGGCAACCAGGAACAGGCCCTCGTAGAACGACTGGTAGAGCGGGTCGATGTGGGCGAAGAACAGGATGTTCACGATCATCGTCGTGACGAACGCCCCCATCATCGCGCCCACCGCACTGCCGCGCCCGCCGAACAGGCTCACGCCCCCCAGCACCACCGCCACGATGGAGGTCAGGGTGTAGCCGTTGCCCGTCGTCGCGTCCCCCGCCGTGGCGTTGGCCGCGAGGAACAGCCCGGCCATGGCGGAGCAGGTGCCGGCCAGCGTGTAGGTCAGCACCTTGGTGCGCCGGGGATCGATGCCGTTCGCCGCCGCTGCGCCCTCGTCATTGCCGATAGCGTACAGGCCCACGCCCAGCCGGGTCCGCCGCAGCACCCGCCACAGCAGCGCGAGCAGCACGACGTAGAGGAGGGACACCGGGCCGGACGGATTGGCCAGCGCCGCCGTGTAGCCCTCCGGCACCTGCCCGCCGGGCTGCGGCAGCACCCGGATCGCCAGCCCCTGGAAGACGGACAGGGTGGCGAGCGTCACCAGGATCGGCTGCAGCCGCCCATACGCCACCAGCACGCCGTTGAGCAGCCCGCAGGCCGCGCCGATCAGCAGCACCAGCAGCGAGCCGCCGGCCATGCTGCCCAGCGTGTCGCCCAGGCTGATCGCGGCGACCGCGTTCGACAGGTCGAGCACGCCCCCCACCGACAGGTCGATGCCGCGGGTCAGCACCACCAGCGTCTGCGCGACCGCCGCGAGGACCAGCGGCATGGTGTTGTTGACGGTGGAGGTCAGCTCGAACCCGCCGGGCAGCGTGCCCTGCGCGGCGTAGAAGATGGCGCAATAGGCCGCGAGGCTCGCGACGAGCATGGCGCCGGCGAGCAGCAGGCCCAGGTTCTGCGCGAGGGCGTGGGCGAGCCGCGAACGCCGGGCACGGACCGGCGGGGCGGTTAAAACGTCAGGCGGCATCGCGCACCGCCGCGGACACGACATCCTCCGCCGTGATGCCCGGCGCCCGCAGCTCGGCCACCACCCGCCCCTCCCGCATCACCAGGACGCGGTGGCATAGGTGCGCCAGCTCCTCCGCGTCGCTGGAATAGAACAGGATCGACCGGCCCTCCGCCGCGAGGCGCATCATCAGTTCGTAGATCTCGTGCTTGGTCGCGACATCGACGCCGCGCGTCACGTCGTACAGCAGCAGCACCCGCGGCTCCGTCAGCAGCCATCGCCCGAGCAGCACCTTCTGCTGGTTGCCGCCGCTGAGCGCGCCGACCCGCGTCGAAAGGCTCGCGGTCCGCACATGCAGGCGCGCAACCTCGCCCTGCGCCAACCGCTGCTCCAGCCCGCGGCGCAGCAGCCCGGCCCGGCTGACCCGGCGCAGCACGGCCAGGGAA
>CAXTTB010000390.1:0-4026 GCA_964246905.1 uncultured Acetobacteraceae bacterium
CGAGCTGGCGGAGTGCGGCGAGGCGACGGCGCTGCTGGCCCGGCTCGACGCCGTGCTGGCCCGCCTCGCCTGTCACGGCAGCATCCGCGCCGGGCGCCGGATGCAGGGGGCCGAGATGGACGCGCTGCTGCGCCGGATGGAGGACACGCCGCGCGCCGCCACCTGCCCGCACGGCCGCCCGACCTTCCTCAAGCTCAGCCGGGCGGAGATCGAGAGGCTGTTCGGGCGGCGTTGAGGCATCCTGCCGGCAGCGGCCGATATCCCGGATGCGTCGGATCGTAGGGTGGATAAGCGAAGCGCCATCCACCTGTCGCCCGCGCCGTCAGGTGGCGCATGGCGCTCCGCCCTACACGTCTTAACGGCGCCCGATATCCCAGGGCGCCCGCGACGCTTCCATCAGCGCGTCGCCGCGTCCGATGCCGATGTCGGACAGCAGGCGGTCGTCCATTTCGGCCAGCAGCCGCCGGGTGCGGTGGGCGCGGCGCATCTCCATGAGCGTGGCCCAGGCCTGGCGCCAGGCGGCGCGGCCGGAGCGGCGGGGAACAAGATGAACCTGGGTCGTCATGCCGTGAGCGGCCATGGCATCCTCCATTGGTATCGGACCAGGATGGTCAACCAGGAGAATGGGACGGCGCCCGGCATCATGGAAACGAATTGCGGTGATGCGGCTTATCAGCGATACTGATGCCCATGACCCTCCCCACCGGCCTCGACCCCGACCTGCTGCGCGCCTTCGCCTACATCGCCGAGGAGGGCAGCTTCACCCGCGCGGCGCAGCGGGTGGGGCGCACGCAGTCGGCGGTGTCCATGCAGGTGCAGCGGCTGGAGACCCTGCTCGGCCAGCGCCTGCTGTCCCGCGGCAAGGGCGGCGCCGTGCAGGTGACGCCGCACGGCCAGTTCCTGCTGCAGCGGGCGCGGGAGCTGCTGGCGCTGAACGACGAGATCTGGACCAGCTTCCGCGCGCCCACCGTGCAGGGGACGGTGCGGCTCGGCACGCCGGACGACTACGCGCTGCGCTATCTGCCGCAGATCCTGAAACGCTTCGCCGACAGCTACCCGGCGGTGCAGGTCGATGTGCTGTGCCTGCCGTCGCGCGACCTCCTGGAACGCCTGCAGGAGGGCGAGCTGGACCTCACGCTGTGCTCGGAGGGGACGCCCAAGATCGCGGGGCCGGCCGTGCCGCTGTGGCGCGGGCCGCTCACCTGGATCACCTCCACCAACCACGCGCCGCACCGGCTGGACCCGCTGCCGGTGGCGCTGGCCGCGGACCACTGCACCTGGGCGGCGGCGGCGTTGCGCGCGCTGGATGCCATGGGGCGGCGCTACCGGGTCGCCTATCGGTCGGCGACGCAGCTCGGCACGCACGCCCCCGTGCTGGCCGGGCTGGCCGTCACCGTCTCGACCGTGTCATGGCTGCCGGATGGGCTGCGCCCGCTGCGTCCGGAGGAGGGGATGCCCGCCCTGCCCGACTTCGGCATCCTGCTGCTGCGCCACCCGGACGCGCGCCAGCCGGTCACGGACGCGCTCGCCTCCTACATCACGGAAACGTTCCAGACGGAGACGCTGCGCGACCGGGCCGCCGCGTGACTCAGGCGGAGGGTGGGGGCTACAGGTGGGCCAGCACGCTTTCTGCCGTGCTGACGTCGAAGCCGCCGGGCGTTTCGACGCCGAGGTGCGTCACCCGCCCGTCCTCGACCACCATGGCGTAACGCTGGCTGCGCACGCCGAGGCCGCGGGCCGTGAGGTCCAGCTCCAGCCCCAGCGCCTTGGTGAACGCGCCGGACCCGTCGGCCAGCATGGTGATGCGGCCGTCCACGCCCTGGTCCTTCGCCCAGGCCTGCAGCACGAAGGGATCGTTCACCGCGACGCAGGCCACGCGGTCCACGCCGCGGGCGCGCAGCGTGTCCAGGTTCTCCAGGTAGCCCGGCATGTGCCTCATGCTGCAGGTGGGGGTGAAGGCGCCGGGCACCGCGAACAGCACGGCCCGGCCCGGCCCGAACACCTCCTCCGTCGAGACCTCCTTCGGCCCGTCCGGCGTGGCGGCGGTCAGCTTCATCGGGGGTATGGCATCGCCGATTTTAATCATTTCGCAATCCCTGGTGGTGCAAGATACGCGAGTCGTAGCCGCCCGGCGGCGCCGAGTCACGGGCCATCAGGCGGCCCGCGCACTGTCTTCATGCGATCTTGCTCCGACGCCATCACAGGCCAACTTGATGCCCATGACCGACCCAGAAGCCGACCCTGACGCGACCACCCTGACCGGCCAGTTGCTGATCGCGATGCCGGCGATGGACGACCCGAACTTCGCCCACAGCGTGATCCTGCTGTGCGCCCACACGGACGAGGGCGCCATGGGCATCGTGCTGAACCAGCCGCTGGCCAAGCCGAGCTTCGACGCGCTGCTGGCCCAGCTCGACGTGCAGCCGGTGCCGCCGGCCCGGCAGATCCAGCTCTGCCAGGGCGGCCCGGTGGACCATGGCCGCGGCTTCGTGCTGCACACCTCGGACTGGACGTCGGACAGCAGCCTGCGGGTCGATGACCGCCTGGCGCTGACCGCGAGCCTCGACGTGCTGCAGGAGATCGCGCAGGGCGGCGGCCCGAAGGAGGGTCTGCTGGCGCTGGGCTACAGCAGTTGGGGGCCGGGCGAGCTTGACCGGGAGATGCAGGAGAACGTGTGGCTGTCCGCGCCGGCCAAGATGGAACTGCTGTTCGACCCGGACCATGAGAGCAAGTGGCGCCGGGCGATGGCGATCCTGCGCGTCCACCCGGTGCTGCTGTCGAGCGTGGCGGGCCGGGCTTAGGGGGGGCGGGACAGGCTTGGTCGTTAGATGCTAAAGTGAGACTCGGAGGTCAGCATGGGCGTGGTTCAGCTACCCGACGAGCTTGAGCGCGTGATCGAGCGGCAAGTGGCCGAGGGCCGTGCTGCCAGCCCGGCGGCGTTCCTGGAGGAGGCCGTCATGCGCTTGATTGACGAAGCCCGCGCCGAGGAGGGCGCAATCCGGCAGGCGGTTGAGGCTGGGTTGGCCGACATTGAAGCGGGCCGCTACACGACAGTGGCCACTCCGGAGGACGGGCAGCTCCTGCAGGAGCGTCTGATGGCAAGGTTGCAGGCTCGCTTGGCCACTGACGGGTAGTTGGCCTACCGGCTCACCCCGGCAGCGGAAGAGCAGATCGACGCTCTCCTTCTTGGTAGTGCCCGGACTTGGGGCCTCGAAGCGGCTGGCCGATACGGCCAATTGATCCTGGTGGCCATGGCCGCGCTCGGCAATCAGCCGGGCATGCCCGGCTCCGTCGAGGTTCCCGGGCTGCCCGGCATCCGTGCCTACCCGACCCGGCTGAGCCGTTTCCGGGTCGAGCCGGCACGCCGCGTTGCCGCACCCCGCCATCTCGTTATCTACCACCTGGCTTTCGATGACGTCGTTGAGGTTTTGGGTTTGGTTCACGACCGTATGGTGCTTTCCCGGGCTGCCCGGAAGATCGTCCGGAGCGCCGGCAAGCGACGACCGTGAGCTTGGATATGCTATACAGGGGATCGCGCAAGGCAGCCGCTCCGTGGAGGGCTGCTGGAGGCAAAATATGCAGTGGCCGGAGCCTTGGGACTCAATTGCGGATTTAGACTGGTCTGCGGAAAGAAAGTTCGACTTTTGTCAGGCTTGGGAAAAACAACTGAGTCGGGAAGTTGGCCCACGACACTCATTGTATAAACAAGCTGCATTTCTGATCGCGCGGAACTTCGGCACGGACGACGCACTATTCCAGCTTGCCGATGGTCGGGTTGCTGAAGTTCACCTCACTTGGAGCAGGAGCATGGAGCTTGATCCATACTGGCCTGCTACGGCGTTATTCGACTCCATTGACGATTGGGCACGTGAGAGCCTCCAAAGATGGCATCAAAAGAGGGATTACAGTCCAGAGTAACGACTATCACTGCATGAGTTCGCATGAGGGCCGAAACCCAGCCACCAAGCGTCGGATGACCCACCACCGCCCTACCAAACAAAATGCGCCACCGCCGCCACCGGGAAC
>CAXTTB010000391.1:0-4019 GCA_964246905.1 uncultured Acetobacteraceae bacterium
GGCAACATGGGCGGCAAGAACTGGCCGCCCACGGCCTACAACCCCACCCTGATGCGCTGGTACATCCCGGTGATCGAGAGCTGCAACACCATCACGGTGGAGGAGACCAAGCCCGGCGCCCCCAAGCCGCGCGAGTTCTACACCGGCGGCGGCCCGAGCCAGCACCAGCGGATCACCGGCAGCGTGACCGCCATCGACGTGACCACGGGCAAGGTCACGGGCAAGGCGGAAACGCCGTTCCCGATGCTGGGCGGGCTGCTGGCCACGCCGGACCTGGTGTTCGCCGGCGAGCCGTCGGGCCAGGTGATGGCGCTGGACGCCAAGTCGCTGGACAAGCTGTGGTCGTTCAACACCGGGTCCGGCGTCAACGCGCCGCCGATGACCTTCACGGTGGACGGCAAGCAGTACCTGGCGATCCTGGTCGGCTTCGGCGGCGCCTGGGACAAGTGGTTCATCGAGTCCACGCCGGAACTGAAGACCACGGCGCCCAGCTCGATGCTCTACGTCTTCGCGCTCTGACCCCTCCGCGGGTCTCGCCTGCCGGGCGGGACCCGCCGCTGCCTTCGGAGACCCGGCTGCCATGCGTGCGATCCTTGCTGCTACCGTCGTCCTGGGCGCCCTCGCCCTGGGCGCGCTTCCGCGCCACTCTTCCTTCGCACAGGAGTCGCCGCCCCAGACTTCGTCACACGGCCCGGCGATGGAGGGCAAGCGCGTGTTCCAACGGGCCAACTGCGTCGGCTGCCACAAATGGCACGGCGCCGGGGGCGGGGGCTACGGCGGCGACGCGCTGTCGCTGCGTGCGACGCAGCTCGACCGCGAGCAGATCATCGAGACCGTGACGTGCGGGCGTCCCGGCACGGGGATGCCCTACTTCCAGCGCGGCGCCTACGACAGCGAGGCCCACCCCTGCTACGGCATGGGGCGGCAGGAACTGGGCAAGGATGTTCCCGTGGAGGCCACGACCTTTCTCCGCCTGAACGAGGTGTCCGCCGTCGCGGACTACGTGGTGGCCGAGGTCAAGGGCCGGGGCGAGCCGAACTACGCCGAGTGCCTCGCCTTCTTCGGCGACGGCTCCCGCGTCTGCAACGTTTACAAGGCGGCGCCGGCCGCCGACGCCGCGCCGCCCGCCAAGCAGGGGGGCTGACTGTGCGCCGCGTCTCGTCCGCCCTGCTGCTCGCGCTCGCCATCGCCGGGCCGGCTGCAGCCGCCGGACCCGAAAACGACCTGCGCGAGTTCCGTATCGGCATGGCGGTGGACGAGATGCCGCGCACGGGCTACCTGGGCTACGCCTGCGCCGCCGGCCCCGGGCGCAAGCTCGAAGGGTGGCAAGCCTATGGCCAATGCCCGCCGGAGGCGTCCGGCTGGCACGCGGTCCGCTTCGCCTACGACGAGGCGGCGAACCCGCTCGCCAAGGTCAACGGGCTGTACGAGGGCACCAAGGTCGGCGGGCATCCCGTGCTGCTCACGGCGCTGATCGGCGACGACGGGCGGCTCCACGGCCTGGTGATCGAGACCGACCCGGCGGCCCGGCTCTACCTCCGCAAGAAGGCGTTCCTGTTCGGCGAGCAGGTGAAGGCCCGCTACGGCGACGCCGGCTGGACCTGCGCCAGCCGGGAGCCATCGGCGGAGCAGGAGCCGGTCGGCGGCATGTTCATGAACGAGCACTGCGAGAAGGCGACGCCCGCCCGCAAGCTGACGCTCGACCGCATGATGTTCCGCCGGGCCGGGCAGGACCTGAAGGATTTCGTGAGCCGGTCGCGGCTGGAGATCCTGGGCCGCGGCGACGGCGAGGCGACGCCGGTCGCGAACTGACCCGGCCGCGCGCCGCTTGAGGCTCCGGGCCTAAATGCCTGGCGCGGCGGGGCGAATCCTCTATAGACATCGGGCAAAGCCGGGAAAGGGCGGCGGCCCGGCCATGCCGCCGCCTGGCCTGCATGGAACGGAGTGGCGGATGAAGCGGACGTTGGCGATGTTGGCGCTGTGCGGGGTCCTCGGCACGACGGCGCCAGGGGGGGCGGCCAGCATCGCGGGCGTGAGCCTGCCGGACGCCTACCCGCTGGCCGGGCAGACCCTGGCGCTGAACGGGATCGGCCTCCGGACGCTGACCATCCTGCGCGTGAAGGTGTACGTTGCCGGGTTGTACTTGGCGCAGAAGAGCCGCGACCCCCGCGCGATCCTGGCGTCGCCGGGTCCGAAGGTGGTGATGATGCAGTTCCTGCACACGGCTTCCAAGGCGGACGTGGAGAAGCAGTACCGCGAGGGCGAGGCCAAGAACTGCGGCCATGGCGAGTGCGCCCCGTCCGACAAGGGCGACTTCGAGCGCCTGATCGCGGCGACGCCGGCCGCCGCGGTGGGCGACACGCTGACCTACGTCTGCACCGGGCGCGGCCTGCGGGTGCTGGCCAACAACAAGCCGGTGATCGAGATTGCCAACCCGGACCTGGCCACCCGCATCCTCGCCGGCTTCATCGGCGATCACCCGCCGTCGGATGAGTTGAAGGCGAGCCTGCTGGGTGCCGCGGAGTAGCGGGCCGTCAGCGCGGGTTCACGGTCCCGTCGCCTCCGCGACCGCCCACCCGCCGCCCCGCGCGCGGGAGAGCGGGACCAAGCCCGTCGCGATCTGGGTGCGGCTGTCCGCCAAGTCGTTCTGGCTTTGCAGGAGCTGCGCCTGCGCCGTGTTCACGTTGAGGAAATCGACGACCCCCTCCGCGTAACGCTGCCGGGCCGCGCGGAGCGCGATGTCGTTCTGCGCCACGGCGTCGGCCACCTGGCGTTCCCGCGCCTGCGCCTCCGCGAAGGCCGTGAGCGCGTTGTCCACTTCCTGCCACGCCTGCAGCAGCGTGCGGCGGAAGGTGATCGCGGCCTCGCGCTGCTGGGATTCGCGGAGCCGCAGCGTGCCGCGCAGCCGCCCGCCCTGGAAGATCGGCAGGGAGATCGACGGCCCGATGTCGAAGGCGCGGGAATACAGGCTGAATGCATCCCGGAAGCGAAGGCTCTGCAGCTCGGCGCTGCCGTTCAGGGTCACGTCCGGGTAGAACTCCGCCTCCGCGACGCCGGTCTGCGCCGTGGCCGAATGCAGCCGGGCCTCCGCCTGGCGCAGGTCCGGGCGGCGGCGCACCAGGGCGGCGGGCAGGCCGACCGGCACCAGCGCCGGCACGCTTGGCTGCGCGGCGCGGGGCTTCAGCTCCGCTTCCAGCGCCCGGGGCGTCTCGCCCAGCAGCAGGCCGATGGCGTTGATCGCCGCCGCCTCCTGCGCACGCAGCGGCGGCACGGTGGCGGCGATGGTGGACTCCTGGGCACGGGCGCGGGCCATGTCGAGCGTGGTCGCGACGCCGTTGTCGAACTGGTTCCGCACGAGCGCGGTGTTCTGCCGGGCGAGGTCCTGGTTGTGCTCGGCGATGGCCCGCTGCGCCTGGACGCCGCGCAGTTGCAGGTAGTCCTGCGCCAGGTCGGCGAGGGCGGCGAGGGCGACGCCGCGCCGGTCCTCGACGGCCGCCTGCGTGTCGGCGGTCGCGGCCTCTACCCCACGGCGCACCCGGCCGAACAGGTCGAGGTCCCACGACGCGCTGAGGCCGTTCTGGAACACGTCCGTCTCGAAGATCGTGCCGGGCGTCGGCGGGAGCAGCCCGAACGGGTTGCCCTTGGGGCTGTAGCGGGTGTGCTCGTAGGAGGAGCGCCCGTTGACCTGCGGCAGCCCTTGCGACGCCACCACCGCGCGCTGCGCCCGGGATTGCAGCACGCGCTCGGCCGCGGTCTGCAGATCCAGGTTCTGCGTGGCGATGCGCCCCACCAGCGACGACAGCACCGGGTCGTTGAACCCGGCCCACCATTGCGGGTCCGCCTCGCCGGACGTGGTGCGGCTCCGCACGTCGGTGCGCGCCGTGCCCCAAGCGCCCGGCGCCGCCGGGTCCGGCGGGCGGAAGTCGGGTCCCACGGTGCAGCCGGCCAGCAGCAGCCCGGCGGTCCACACCAACCTGCCAGCCCTCATTGCGGCGCGGCGGCGCGGGTCGGCGCCGTGA
>CAXTTB010000392.1:0-389 GCA_964246905.1 uncultured Acetobacteraceae bacterium
GCAGGCGCGCTGACATGGCGCTGCTGATCGACCTGTTCGGCTACCTGTCCATCATCCTGCACGGCCTGACCATCGGCGCGCAGAGCATGGCGGTGGGCGGCGTGCTGTTCCTCGTCGCCCTGGCGCGTCCCTTCGCGGCGACGCTGCCGGACGGCGCGGCCCTGGCCCGGCGCATCGCCGTCATCGCGGGCTGGAGCGCGCTCGCCCTGACCGTCGGCGAACTGCTGGCCGTCGCGCTGCAGGCGGCCGTGCTGATGGGCAGCGTGGATCTCGGCCTCGGGGAGGCGCTGACGGCGCAGTTCGCCGTGGCAGGCCTGGTCAAGGCCGCGGCGTCCGGGGTGCTGGGCGTGGTGCTGCTGGCGCGCCGCCCCGCGCCGGCGCCGGCGCGG
>CAXTTB010000392.1:399-4017 GCA_964246905.1 uncultured Acetobacteraceae bacterium
GCTGGGGCTGTGCGCCGTGGTGCTGGCGGCGGCGGTGATGACGACCCATGCCGCGGCCCGGCTCGCCGACGGCCCGGTGCTGATGGCCGCGACCGGGCTGCACATCCTGGGCGCCGCGGTCTGGATCGGCGGCATCCCGTTCTTCATCGTGGCGCTGCGCCGGCTGCGGGACGGGGCCGCGTTCCGCCGGGTCGGCGCGCGGTTCTCGCGGATCAGCATGGCCGGAGTCGGCTGCATCCTGCTGTCGGCCGCGACGATGACGTGGTTCTACATCGGGTCGTGGGGGGCCGCGTACGGCACCGCGTATGGCGTGATGGTGGGGGCCAAGGCCGCCATGTTCGCGGCGCTGCTGCTGCTGGGCCTGGGCAACTTCCTGGTGGTCGAGCGGCTGCGGAGCGATCCCGCCACGCCCGTCCTGCGCCTGCGCCGCTTCGCCGAGGTGGAGGTCGGCATCGGCTTCAGCATCTTCTTCGCCGCCGCCTCCCTGACCTCCGTGCCGCCGGCGGTGGACCTGTCGCAGGACCGCGTGACCTGGGCGGAGATCGCCGAGCGCAACACGCCGCACGTGCCGCGCCTCACCTCCCCAGACTATGACAGCCTGGCACTCTCGGAGCTGCAGGCGCAGTTGGACGCGGAGGCCGCCCGCGCCAAGACCGCGGCGCCGCCGGCGGTCGTGCCCGGGTCGGGCATCCCTTCGGACCGCAACGCCGCGGACGTTGCCTGGAGCGAGTACAACCACCATTGGGCCGGGCTGTTCGTGGTCGCCGTGGGCCTTCTCGGGCTGCTGCACCATGCCGGCCTGCGCGCGGCCCGGCATTGGCCGCTGATGCTGCTGGGCTTGGCGGGGTTCCTGCTGGTGCGGTCCGATCCCGAGACCTGGCCGCTGGGCGACGTCGGCTTCTTCGAGAGCCTGCGCGACGTGGAGGTGCTGCAGCACCGCGTCTTCGTCGTGCTGATCGTGGCGTTCGCGCTGTTCGAGTGGGGCGTGCGGACCGGGCGGCTGCGAAGCCCCAGGGCGGCGCTGGTGTTCCCGTTGCTGACAGCGACAGGCGGGGCGCTGCTGCTGACCCACACGCACGCGATCTCGAATGTCCGCGACCAGTTGCTGATCGAGATGTCGCACACCCCGCTGGCGCTGGCCGGGATCGGCGCCGGCTGGTCGCGCTGGCTGGAGCTGCGGGCCGGCGGCCCGGTCCGGCGGGTAGCGGGCTGGGTCTGGCCGGTGTGCTTCCTGGTGGTCGGCGCGATCCTGCTGCTCTACCGGGAAGCCTGAGCCGGGCGGCCCGTCCCGGCCGGCACGGTGCTGTCCTGCGCCGACAGGAAGCCCGGCCCGGCGAGCAGGAGCCAGAGCAGGACGCAGAACACCAGGCTTTGCCCCGCGATGCCAAGCAGCCTCAGCGCACCCCGCAACCATGGCCGCACCGAACGCGAAGCATGAACGCATAGGTTCGGAAGCGGCAGGTCATGGGCGGAGTCGGCGATGACGACATGCATCTTTAGGCCCCTTTTGTTCGATGAAAGTTCCAGCTATCAGGAAAGAGTCATTCCAATGGTTAATGTTCACTTTACGTTCTAGGCCCGACCGGGGTCAAGTGCCCCGGTGCGGCCTCAAGCCGCAGGTCCGCCCAGGTCGGACAGGAGCGCCGCGACCTGCTTGAGCAGCGCGCTGAGCCGGATCGGCTTCTGCAGCACGACCAGCGGCCCGCCAGTGAGGGAGATGGTGGCCGGCGCCAGCGCCTTGCCGTCGTGGCCGGTCAGCAGGATGGACGGCATCCCCGGCCAACGCCGCTGCGCCTCTTGGATCAGCGCCAGGCCGTCCGTGCCGGGCATGGACAGGTCGGTGATGAGCAGGTTGGTCCGCTCCCCGTGTTCCAGGTGCGAAATCGCGGGCGCCGTGCTGTCGAATCTCGCGACGGCGTAGCCGGAGGTTTCCAGCATCTCGCCCATCGCCTCCAGGATCTCGGGGTCGTCATCGACCAGCATGATGCGACGCGGGCTTGCGGCGGCCGGGGCCGGGGCGCTGCCTGCCGCCGCGTCCGCCGGGGCATGGAGGGGAAGAAACAGGCTCGCCGTGGTGCCTTGCCCGGCTTGGCTCCGCAGGATCAGCCGCCCGCCGGACTGCTCGGCGAAGCCGCGCGCCATCGCGAGGCCGAGGCCAGTGCCGCGCCCCCGCGCCTTGGTGCTGAAGAACGGCTCGGCGGCACGCCTCAGCACGTCGGGAGACATGCCGGGGCCGGTGTCGCGGACGCTGATCCTGACGAAGCGCCCGGTCCGCAACCCCGCCGTGGCGCCGTCCACCACCTCGGCTGACAGGCTGAGCGTGTGGGCCGGCCCGTGTGGCCCGTCAGCCGGCGCCTTGCCGTCCATCGCGTCCCGGGCATTGGCCGCAAGGTGGGCCAGCGCCGTTTCAAGCTGGCCCTTGTCCGCCCAGGCCGGCGGCAGGGCGTCGGGCAGGGCAAGCTCGACGGCGGCGCGGTCGCCCAGGGTCTCCACCAAGGCACCGCGCAGGTCGGCCAGCAGCCGGGCGACATCGACCCTCTCCGCGTGCAAGGCGCTGCGCCGGGCAAAGCTCAGCAGGTGCCGCGTGACGACCGCGCCGCGTTCGGCCGCATCCATCACCAGCCCGGCCAGCCGTTCCACCACGGCGGCGTTGTCCGGGCGGCGCTGGATCAGCCGGGTGCCCCCGGCAATCGCCTGCAGCACGTTGTTGAAGTCAAGCGCGACGCCGCCGGCCACCTGGCTCAAGGCCTCCATGCGCCGGGTCTGCCACGGCATCTCCTGAGTTGCGACGCGCTCCGCCACCCCTTCCAGCACGCGCCGCTCCAGGGTCGCGGCCAGGTCCTGCATGGCCGCCTCCGCCGCCCGCCGGTGCGAAAGGTCCTGCACGGCGACGACCACGCCGGCCAAACGTCCGCTGCCGTCGCGGGTGAGCGCCAGGTGGCTGGCGGCCCAGACATGGCTCGCGTCGGCCCGCACCAGGCGGCTTTCCATCCGGAACGGCTGCCCGGTGGCGAGCATCCGGGCGTGCTGCCGCAGGTGCGACGGGCGGTCCTCGGGGTGCGTCAGCTCGTGCAGCGCCAGCGTCCGGAGGCGCGTCTCCCCATGGCCGGTCAACTGGCAGTAGCAGGGGTTCGCCAAACGGATGCGCCCATCCAGCCCGGCCTGCACGATGCCGACCGGGGCGGTGCTCATGACGGCGTCGAGCCGGTCCTGCGTTTCGCGCAGCGCCGCTTGGGATTGGCGGAGCGTCCGCTTGAGACGGCCGCCGTGCTGCCAGCCGAGCAACAGGGCCGCCGGCATCACGTACTGCGCGTATTGCACGTAGCGCATCATGCGTGCCATCGGCGGTTGCCCAAGCTGGGCCTTGGTCGCGTGTCGTGCTCTGGTCATGGGGGCACAACGCCGAACGGTGGCGTCGGCTCCCGCCAAGCGTCTTGTTTCGTTGCCGGGTTAGGTGGAGGCCGTCAAGCCGCCGCTTCGCGCTTGCGGCGGCCGGGCGGCGCGGCTTCCGGCGTGCTGTCGTCGGGCGTCTGCAGCGCCGCCAGCAGGGCCTTGCGCAAGACGGCCAGCTTGCGCTCGTTCTCGATCTTCAAGCCGAACACGTCCTTGACGTAGAAC
>CAXTTB010000393.1:0-4014 GCA_964246905.1 uncultured Acetobacteraceae bacterium
TGCCGCGAGCAGCCGGTCGATGGCCGCCAGGTCGCGGTCGATCAGCCCGCGCAGCCGCCCGGGATCGCGGCGCAGCGCCCCCGCGAGCGCCGGGCCGAACCACCGGGCGAGCGCGCCTCGGTCGTCCCGCAGGAAGCTGGCCAGGCCGCAGCCGGGGCGGGCCGCGTCCGGACGGCTGTGCCGCCCGGACAGCATCGCCTCGCGCAACGCCGGCTCCGCTAGGGTGATCCCGGACATGCCCAGGCGCTCAGGTGCGTTCCGGGATGCGCGCGACCATGCGGAGGCTGGCCGTCAGCTCCTCGAGCTGCAGCCAGGGGCGCATGTAGGCGACGGCGTTGTATGCGCCAGGCCGCCCCGGCACTTCCCGGACCTCGACCCGCGCCTCGCGCAGCGGGAACTTTGCCTTGCTGTCCGGCCCGGCGCCCTCGTTGCCGTTGACGTAGCGCCGGATCCAGTTGTTGAGCCAGCGTTCGCAGTCATCGACTTCCATGAAGCTGCCGATCTTGTCGCGCGCCATCACCTTGAGGTAATGCGCGAAGCGGCTGGTGGCCATGATGTAGGGCAGCCGCGCCGAGATGCGGGCGTTCGCGGTCGCCTCCGGCTTGTCGTACTCCTTCGCCTTCTGCGCGGTCTGCCCGCCGAAGAACACCGCGTAGTCCTGGTTCTTGTAGTGGCACAGCGGCAGGAAGCCGAGCGTCGAAAGCTCGTACTCGCGCCGGTCGGTGATGCCGACCTCCGTCGGGCACTTCGCGTCGAGGTCGCCGTCGTCGGACTGGAAGATGTGCTGCGGCAGGTCATCGACCTTGCCGCCGCCCTCCGCGCCGCGGATCGCCGTGCAGAAGCCGTGCCTCGCGAAGGCCTCCGTCAGCCGCGTGCCCATGACGAAGGCCGCGTTCATCCAGCAGTAATGGTCGTGCTGCATGGCGAGCGGCACGCCGCCGGGTTCCATGGGCGCTTCCTCGTAGCCGAACTCGTCGATCGGGCGCGTGCGGTCGCCGTAGGGGAGCCGGGCGAGCACGCGCGGCATCGCGAGCGACACGAAGCGGCTGTCCTCGCTGTCGCGGAAGCCGCGCCACTTGAGGTACTCCACGGTGTCGAAGATCTTCGCCAGGTCGCGCGGGCGGGACAGGTCGCTCCACTGCTCGAACCCCATCAGGGAGGCGTGGGCCGCCGAGATGAACGGCGCGAAGGCGGCGGCGCTGACGTTGGAGATCAGCCGCAGCGCCTCGATGTCCTCCGGGTGGTTGGTCCACTCGTAGTCGCCGATCAGCGCGCCGTACGGCTCGCCGCCGGGCGTGCCGAACTCGTTCTCGTAGATCTTGCGGAACAGCAGGCTCTGGTCGAACTCGACGGCGCGGGTCAGGTCGCGGTGCAGCTCGCGCTTCGATGCGTTCACCACCCGGATCTTGAGGTTGGTGCTGGTTTCGCTGTTCATCACCAGGTAGTGCAGGCCGCGCCAGCTTCCTTCCAGCTTCAGGAAGCGCGCGTCGTGCATGATCTCGTTGAGCTGCGCGGACAGCGCCGCGTCGATCTGCTGCACCGCGGCCTCGATGGTGCGGCTCAGGTTGCGGTCGAAGCTGACGGTGCCCTTGTTGGCCTCCTCGATCAGCGTGCGCACCAGGTCCTGCGCGCGGTCGGGTTCGGTCTGCTTGGTGGCGGAGACAACTTGGTCGAGCAGGCCCGGCGCGTCGGTGGTGCCCGGCGCTGCCTCCTGGAGCGGATTGCTGTCGGACATGGCCTAGCCCTCCTTCTCGATGCCAAGCTCGCCCGAGATCACCTCGAGGTCGGCCTTGCTCTTCAGGATCTGCTCGAGCAGCAGCTCCAGGTTCTCCGAACGGTCGGCCTTGCTCATCAGGTCGCGCAGCCGGTTGCGGGTTTCCAGCAGCGTCCGCAGCGCCGGCACCTGGTCCAGCACGCGGCCCGGCTCGAAGTCCTCGATGCCGTTGAAGCGCAGGTCCACCGCCATCGTGCTGCCGTCGCCGGCCAGCTTGTTCTCGACCTTGAGCTTGAGGCCGGGCGCCAGGCGCTGCAGCACCTCGTCGAAGTTGTCGCGGTCGATCTGGATGAACTTGCGCTCGCCGAACGGGCGCAGCGGCTGCGTCGGGTCGCCGGAGAAGTCGCCGACGACGCCGACCACGAAGGGCAGCTCGCGGATGACCTCGGCGCCCTCCGTCTCCACCTCGTAGGTGATGTGGACGCGCGGGCGGCGCACCCGGGCGAGCTTCTCATGGATACTGGCGCTCATGGTTCAACCTCTGCTGTCTTTGCTGTGGTTCGGGGTGAAGCTTAGCCGGGTCACTCTGACGGCAACCTGATGCCCGCGCCGGTCAGGACGGCCGACCGGGCGGCGGCGTCGGGCATCAGCTCGCGCAGCAGCTCGGGCCAGGGCAGCCTGGCCCGGCGCACCGCCTCCTCCAGCGTGAAGCTGAGCGGCGAGTTGGGTTCGCTCTCGCGGAAGGCCGACGCGATCCGGATGATGTCGTCGAGCATCGCGTCGCGGGACCGGGGCGCCGACAGCACGGGCCGCGGCTCCGCGTCCGTCGCCGGGCCGTCCGCCGCCAAGCCGTCCTCGCCGCCCTCCGCCGGCTCCGCGGGGGCAAGCTCGTCGTCGGGGACGTAGCGCCCGACCAGCCGCTGCAGGCTTTCGAGCAGGTTGCGGACGCGCCCGGTCGCCGGCACGGCGTCGCCCTCCACCACCCGTGCGACGGCCTGTTCCAGGGACTGCCATGCCGCAGCGGCGCGCAGCACGTCGCGCCCGAGCGCCAGCAGCGACGGCCTGCCATGGCCGCGGGCCTCGGTTTCGAGGTCGGCGAACGGCACGACGCCCTCCGCGGCGCGCGGCGCCTTCTCGGCCTGGCCGCCCAGGGCGGCGACCTCCTTGGACCGCTCGAACTCCCAGAACGTGACCGGGCTGCCGTCCTGGCGCGTGAACAGCACGGCCTTGCGGAGCGGCTGCAGCAGCGAGCCGTCCCGGTCCTGCCCGCTCATGCCGGTGACGGCGATCAGCCGGGCTTCGGGGTCGTCCGCCTCGGCGGCCGGGAACAGGCCCTCGTCCCAGAACCGCCCGATCAGCCCGGCCACGACCGCGACGCCATCGGCCAGCCCGCCCAGGCCCTGCTTCCGGGTCAGGCATTCCGTCAGCCAGCAGGCGACCTCGATGTCCTTGGAATGCAGGGACAGCGCCTCCACGGCGAGGCCGTGCACGGTGTTCCACGGCGTCGGCATCGCGCCGCCGAGCGCCGGGTCGTTGTCGGCCAGCCGCTCCGCCGCGCGCGCCTCCGCCCGGGCGTCGCGCAGGCGGAAATAGACCGACTGCGGCGACACGTCGAGCCGGAGGTCCCCGCCCGCTGGCGGGCCGTCCTCGAACGGCGCGAGCAGCGCCTGCATGTCCAAATCGGCCGGTCCGCTTGTCACGATGGCTCCACTTCGATCAGGGACAGGCAGGTGTTCCGCTGCCCGACGCCGGTGCTACCGGCCGCCCGCTACCGCATGGTTTCAGCCGGCGCCCGTCGCGTTACAGACGCAGCCCAACGGCGATGGACAGGCGAGGGGCGGCGCCCGTACGGTCCGCGCCGCAGCGGCCAACCCGGCCCAAAGGAGCATGGCCTTGGCGACGATTGACCTGACGATGCTGGTTGCCCGGCTGAACGGCGCAAGCCGCCGCGCGCTGGAAGCCTCGGCCGGCAGCGCCCTGTCCCGCACGCATTACAACGTGGAGATCGAGCACTGGCTGACGCAGCTCCTGGAGCAGCCCGGCTCGGACGTGGCGCATCTACCCGGGCGGGGTGGGGGCGCAGCTCGCGGCGTCGGTGGACCGCATGGCGACCGGGAACGGGCGCGCGCCCAGCCTGGCGCCGGAGCTGGTGGGCGTGGTGAAGACGGCCTGGCTGTTCGCCTCCGTCGATCAGGGGCAGGCGGCGGTGCGTTCCGGCCACCTGCTCTGGGCCGCGCTGTCGGAGGAGGCGGCGGCCGGACGGCTGCTGGCGGCGGCGCCGCTGCTGCGCCGGGTCGTGC
>CAXTTB010000394.1:0-4012 GCA_964246905.1 uncultured Acetobacteraceae bacterium
ACCCGCTTGCAATCCCCGCCCATCGGCGTATACCCCGCCGCTTCCCTGCCGGGGCGGTGGCATCCGTCCCGGCTGTGCCCATTTCGGGCCGACAACAGCCATAGGGGTGACAATGCCGCTCTATGAATGCGTGCTGATCGCGCGCAACGACGTCACGCAGCAGCAGGTCGAGACCGTCGCCGACACCATCGCCACGGACCTTGAGACGGATGGCGGCTCGGTCAAGAAGCGCGAGTACTGGGGCCTCCGCAGCCTGGCCTACCGGGTCAAGAAGAACCGGAAGGGCCATTACATGCTGCTCGGCCTCGAAGCCAAGCCCACCTTCGTCACCGAGATGGAGCGGCTGCTGCGCTTGAACGAGGACGTGCTGCGCTTCATGACCATCCGGGTGGAAGAGATCACCGAGGAGCCGAGCGCCATCCTGTCGCGCAAGTCGGACGACCGGGAACGCGGCTTCCGCGGGCCGAAGCCGGCCGGGCGGTTCGAAAGCGGGCGCAAGCGCGGCTTCGACGACCGCGAGGAGTATCGCGCCCGGTCCGAAACCGATGGGTTCCGCCCCCCCGAAGCGGGCGAGGAGTAAGCCAAGATGTCCGACCGTTCAGATCGTCCCGAGCGCGCGTCCGGGGATGGCGACGACCGCCGCGGTGGCGGCGGGGCTGCCGCCGGCGCCCGGCGCCCGTTCTACCGCCGCCGCAAGAGCTGCCCGTTCAGCGGGCCGAACGCGCCGAAGATCGACTACAAGGACGTGCGCCTGCTGTCCCGCTTCCTCAGCGAGCGTGGCAAGATCGTGCCGAGCCGCATCACCGCGGTGTCCGGCAAGAAGCAGCGCGAGCTGGCCAACGCCATCAAGCGCGCCCGCTTCCTGGCGCTCCTGCCTTACGTCGTGGCGTGAGGGGCGGGCATCATGGCAGCCGTTGAACTGATCCTGCTGCAGCGCATCGAGAAGCTGGGGCAGATGGGCGATGTGGTGAAGGTGAAGCCGGGCTATGCCCGCAACTACCTGTTGCCGCAGAAGAAGGCGCTGCGGGCCAACAAGGCGAACCTCGCGACCTTCGAGGGCCAGCGCGCACAGCTCGAGGCGCAGAACCTCAAGCGCCGTGAGGAGGCCGAGCGGCTGTCGGAGCGGATGGCCGGGCTGTCGGTCGTCATCATCCGGCAGGCGGGGGAGAGCGGCTCGCTGTACGGGTCCGTGTCGGCGCGCGACGTGTCCGACGCGGTCACGGCGGCAGGGCTGACCACCAACCGGAGCCAGGTGGTGCTCGACGTGCCGATCAAGACGCTAGGCCTTTCGACGGTGAAGCTGGTGCTGCACCCGGAGGTCAGCCTGCCGATCACGGTCAACGTCGCCCGCAGCGCCGAGGAGGCCGAGAAGCAGGCCCGCGGCGAGCAGGTCGGCCTGGCCGGCGAGGAGGAGGTCGAGCCGGACGAGATGCTGGAGTTCGGCGCGGCCCTGGCGGAGGCCGGCGGCGACCGGGACCGCGACCGGCAGTCACCGCACGCCCTAAACCCCCTCTCACCCCCAGGGCGCCGGCCCTTCCCAGCGGAAGCGGCGGGCGCCTTCGTTTGTAAGCCAAACCAAACCGGAGCAGGCTGCAGCGGATGATCCTGCGCACCATCCTGGACGGCCTCATCCGGCGCTTCCTGGTTATCGGCAGCCTTTCGGTCCGTTACCCCGACGGCCACACCTCCGCCCACCAAGGGCCGCGGCCCGGCCCCGGCATCGCCTTCCACGTCTCCGACTGGGCGGCCGTCCGCCGCATGGCGGTGAACCCGGCGCTGGCCTTCGGCGAGGGCTACATGGACGGCGCGATCATGCCCGTCGGTTGCAGCATCTACGACGCGCTCGACCTGCTGCTGGCCAACATCGCGGCGGGCGGGCGGCAGCCGGTGATGGCGGCGCACGCCCTGCTGGGGGCCGCGGTGAAGCGGTGGGCGCAGTTCAACCCGGTCCGCCGGGCCGCACGCAACGCGGCGCACCATTACGACCTGAACGGTCGGCTGTACGCCCTGCTGCTGGACGACGACCGGCAGTATTCCTGCGCCTACTTCCGCACCGGGCAGGAAACGCTGGAGGAGGCGCAGGCGGCGAAGAAGCGGCACATCGCGGCCAAGCTCTGCCTCCGTCCGGGCCTGCACGTGCTGGACATCGGCTGCGGCTGGGGTGGCCTGGCGCTGACGCTCGCGCGGGAGCACGGGGTCCGCGTCACCGGCATCACCCTGTCGCAGGAGCAGCTCGCCACCGCCCGCGCCCGGGCGCAGGAGGCGGGCCTCGGGGACCAGGTGCGGTTCGAGCTGCTGGACTACCGGGCGCTGCGAGGCCCCTACGACCGCATCGTTTCCGTCGGCATGTTCGAGCATGTGGGCGTCAGCCATTACCGCCGCTTCTTCCAGGCGCTGTGCCGAAGCCTGGCGCCGGACGGGGTGGCGCTGATCCACGCCATCGGGCGCAGCCACGGCCCGGCCGTCACCAACCCTTGGCTTGCCAAGTACATCTTCCCTGGCGGCTACTCCCCGGCGCTCAGCGAGGTGCTGCCAGCCGTCGAGCGGTCCGGCCTCATTGCCACCGACATCGAGGTCCTGCGCCTGCACTACGCGGAAACCCTGCGCCATTGGCGGCGGCGCTTGACGGCCCGGCATGACGCCATCGCAGCACTCTATGACGAGCGGTTCTGCCGCATGTTCGAGTTCTACCTGTCCGGCGCGGAACTCGCCTTCCGGCACAAAGGGCACATGGTCTGGCAGATGCAGTTGGCCCGGCGGCCGGACGCCGTGCCGCTCACCCGGGAGTACATCACGGAGGCGGAAAGCCGGGTGGCGCGCGTACCACAGCCGGTATGATCTCCGGCGCGGCGCCAGAGTTGTCCCCCTGATCCACAGATATCCACAGGGTCATCACCCTGCCCCGCGGCCTTGGCTTGGGCTAGGATGCAGGCCACATGAACAGCATCGACCCGCCGCTGCTTGGCCTTTCGCAACGCCACCCTCCGTCCAACGACCGGGCGGAGATGGCGCTGCTCGGCGCGCTGCTGGCCAACAACAAGGCCTACGAGCGGATCAGCGAGTTCCTGTCGCCGGAGCACTTCGTCGATCCCGTGCACGGCCGCATCTACCAGGCCATCGTCCGGCGGGTGGAGGCCGGGCAGCTTGCCGACGCGGTGACGCTGAAGGCGGAGTTCGAGCATTCGGGCCTCCTGGACGAGGTGGGCGGCACCAAGTACTTCGCGGAGCTGCTGACCGCGATGGTCGGCATCATCAACGCCGGCGAGTACGGCCGGGCGGTGCACGACGCCTGGCTGCGCCGCCAGTTGATCGACATCGGCGAGGTCGTGGTCAACAACGCCTTCGGCGCCGAGGCGGAGCTGGACGGCCGGCAGCAGATCGAGCTGGCGGAGAGCGCGCTGTTCCGCCTGGCGACCCAGGGCGGCAACGACGGCGGCTTCGTCACCTTCGAGCGCGCGCTGACCGACGCGATCCTGGGGGCGGAGCGGGCGTTCCGGCGGTCGGGCCACGTGAGCGGCCTCTCGACCGGCCTGCGCGACCTCGACAAGAAGACCGGCGGGCTGCATCCGTCCGACCTGATGATCTTGGCCGGGCGGCCCGGCATGGGCAAGACGGCGCTCGCCACCAAGATCGCCTTCGGCGCGGCGCACGCCTTGGTGCGGGAGGCGAAATCCGAGGACCCGAGCGCCCTGGCCAAAGGCTCGGTCGCGGTGTTCAGCCTGGAGATGAGCGCCGAGCAGTTGGCGACGCGCCTCTTGGCGGAGGAGGCGCGGGTCAGCGGCGACCGCATCCGCCGGGGCGAGATCGGCCAGAAGGACTTCGACCGCTTCGTGCAGGTCAGCCGCGAGATCGCCGGCCTGCCCTTGCACATCGACGACACCCCGGCCATCACGCTGTCCGCGCTCCGCACCCGCTGCCGGCGGCTGAAGCGGACCAAGGGGCTGAGCCTGGTGGTGATCGACTACCTGCAGCTCATGCGCCCGAGCGTCGGCACCAAGCCGGAAAGCCGGGT
>CAXTTB010000395.1:0-4012 GCA_964246905.1 uncultured Acetobacteraceae bacterium
GCCAAGCGCGATGCCCATCTCCAGCTTTTCGGAGTGGGGCAGATTGGATTTCAGGATGTTGGACCTGATCGCGACGGTGGTCGGGTGCTGCGAAGAACGACGTGACGCGGGGCCGGGGCATCCGCCCGCCGCAACCGTGCGCGTGCTGGCCACCTTGCGCCGGTTCTTGCGCGAGGGCACGCCATGGCGCAGCTTGCGGGCGACCGAGGACATGGTCAGCGGCTCCACCCTGCGCCGTGCCTTGGAGCGCTGGACGCGAACGGGTGTGCTGGCGCAGGCGCATGCCCTGCTGGTCGCCATGCTGCGTGGCGACCCCACGCTCATCCTGGACAGCTGCTCGGTGCGCGCCAAGCGCGCTGGCAACCTGACTGGCCCCAATCCGACCGACAGGGGCAAACGGGGCACGAAGTACCACGTCGCGGTCACGGGCGATGGCATACCGGTCGCTTGCGCAGTCACGGCGGCCAACGTTAATGACACGCTCGTCTTTGAGCGCCTGTTCCTTTCAGCCTTCGCCGTTATGGCCCGCATCGCCACAGTGTTCGCCGACAAGGGGTATGATGCCGAGAGCAACCGTGCCCTGTGCCGTAGCTTCGGGGCTGAGCCGCACATCCACAAGCGGCGGCAACCGAACGGATCGGGCTTGGGCGGACGCCGCTGGCCGGTCGAGCGCAGCAATGCCTGGCTGCTGGAGAACCGGCGCTTGGCGCTGCGTTACGACCGGCTCGGGTTCATCGTGCAATCTCTACTCAAGGCCGCGTGCCTATTCCTGGTTGTAGGTAGGCTTGCTCGCGAATTCTGAAAACCGCCTCTAAGCAGGCGAATGCCTGCTTAGGAGTCGTTGAGGACGCATCATTTTATCTGCTGCGTGTAAGCACACTCCGCAGAATAATGCTTAAGCCATGGCCTCCAGCTCCCGGCCCCGCGTTTCCTGCACGTAGCGCACGACAAAGGCGAAGGACAGCAGCGCCATGGCGGCGTAGATGCCGTAGGCGAAGCCGAGGCCCGCCGACGCCAGCGCGGGAAAGGTCTGGGACACCACGAAGTTCGCCACCCACTGCGCCGCGGCGGCGACGGCGAGCGCGTAGGCGCGGATGCGGTTGTTGAACATCTCGCCCAGCAGCACCCACACCACCGGCCCCCAGCTCATGCCGAAGAACACGACGTAGAGGTTGGCGGCGACGATGGCGACGACGCCCTGCGTGTCGGTCAGCGAGGGCGCGGCCCCGGCCGCAGGCGTCGGCGCGGCGGCGAACACGTAGGCCATGGTGCCCAACGCCGCCGCCATGCCGAGCGAGCCGACCAGCAGCAGCGGCTTGCGCCCGATCCGGTCCACCAGGACGATGGCGATGACGGTGGTCAGGATGTTGGTGACGGAGGTGATGACGGTGATCGCCAGCGAGTTGGCCTCCGTGAAGCCGACCGCCTGCCACAGCACCGACGAGTAATAGAAGATGACGTTGATGCCGACGAACTGCTGGAACACCGAAAGCAGGATGCCGACCCAGACCACCGGCAGTAGCCCGAGCCACGGCCCCCGGAGGTCTCGGAGCGACTGCACGCTTTCCATCTGCATGCTCTGCTGGATCTCGGCGATCTTCACCTCCGGCGGCGGCTTCCGGCTGACGAAGTGCCGCAGGACGTGTGCGGCCTCCCCGATGCGCTGCTTGGCGACCAAGTAGCGCGGGCTTTCCGGGATCAGCCCGGCGAACACGCCGTAGATCAGCGCCGGCAGCGCCTCCGAGATGAACATCCACCGCCACGCCTCCAGCCCGAACCACAGCCTGCCGCTGGCCCCGCCCGCCGCCGCGGCGAGCGCGTAGTCGGTCAGCAGGGCCGCGAAGATGCCGGTGACGATGGCCAACTGCTGCAGGGAGCCGAGCCGGCCCCGCATCTGCGCGGGCGAGACCTCGGCGATGTAGGCCGGGGCGATGACGCTGGCCGCCCCCACGGCGAGGCCGCCCACGAGCCGGAAGAAGGTCAGCGACCAGATGTCCCAGGGCAGGCCCGCCCCGATGCCGCTGATGAAGAACAGCACGGCCGCCGCCTGCATCACCGGGATGCGCCCGTATCGGTTCGCCAGCGGCCCGGCGAACCATGCGCCCACGGCCGACCCCAGGAGCGCGCTCGCGACCGAGAAGCCCAGCAGGGTGTCGCCCACGTGGGACCACTCCCGGATGGCGCCGACCGCGCCGTTGATGACCGCCGTGTCGAAGCCGAACAGGAAGCCGCCCAGCGCCGCCGTCGCCGCGACCAGGATGATGCGCCCGACCGGCGGCGTGTCCTCGGGAGCGCCGGCGGCGTGGACGGGATCGAGGCCTGGGCCGGGTGCTTGGTTGGCCATTGTTTTCCCCCGTTCGGCACCCCTTGCCCTGCCGGGCGGGATGTCCTTGATTTGGCGTGCGTGAGCGTCGCTGCATTCGGCCTCGGGAGCAATCCTCGCACGGAAGATTGACGCCTTCGGCTGGTGCTCCTGGCTTGGACGGGCGCTGATCGGCGCCGGGCAGACTGTCCTTCCTGTAGGCTTCTGCCATGCCTATAATGCCGCCCATGGATGATGTCGTTCTTTCGCCGGAGCTTGAGCAGTTCGCGGCTGAGGCCGTCGCGTCGGGCCGCTACCGCGACCGGGCGGCTCTGGTCGCCGCTGGCATCGGGCTTCTGCGGCAGCAGGAAACCGCCCGCGCCGAGTTGCTGGCATCGGTGCTTTCCGCCAAGGAGGAGGGAGACCGCGACGGATACCTCGACGGCGACGAGGTCGCGGCGCGGGTCCGGGCGATCATCGCACGGAGAAGCGCCGCCTCGGCGTGAGCCGGTTCCGCAACTTCGCGCCGCAAGCAGCGGCCGATCTCGACGAAGCCGTGGGATGGCTTCTGGACCGAACCGTTGCGCCTGCGGCTGCCGAGAAGCTGTTGCAAGCGGTCCTCGATGCCGGCGAGCGGCTTGCCGACCGTCCTCAACTTGGGCGGCGACGTCCCGACCTGTTGCCGGACCCTTTCCGGTTCTGGTCGCTACCACGCTTCAGGCTGCTCCTTGTCTATGATCCGACAACCGATCCTGCGACCATCCTCCGCATCTTGAAAACGGCCCAGGACCTCGAGCCATTGCTGGCGGGCCTGATTGGATCAACTGACAAGGGCGAGCCGGACTAACCGCTTGGCCGGAGCTATGATCCGGCAGGCCTGCCGCACAAGGGCGGCAGCGTCGTTACACGGACGGCAACCCCGGGCGGTGCCCGCTCACGGCCGAACCCGCGTCCCGGCGCAGCGCCAGGAAGCTCGGCAGCGGCGCCAGCGCCAGCGCCGCCGCCAGCAGGAAGGCGGCGTGGAACGGCGCCACGGGGCCGTGCAGCCCGATGGCCGGGCCGCCCGCCTGCGCCGCGTGCAGCAGCACCGCGCCGAGCGCGATGCCCATGCCGATGGCCGCCTGGAACGCCGTGTTGAACAGGGTGTTCGCCGCCGCGGTCTGCGCCGCCGGCACCTCTGCGAAGGCCAGCGTGTTGAGGCTGGTGAACTGCAGCGACCGGCTGGCCCCGGCCAGCGCCAGCAGCAGCCCAGCCATCGGCCACGGCGTGCCCGGCCCGATCAGCGCGCAGCCGCCGATGGCGGCCGCGTTCAGCAGCGAGTTGCCCAGCAGCACGCCGCGGAACCCGTGCCGCCGCAGGATGCCGGAGGTCCACGGCTTGATGCCGAGGTTGGTCAGCCCGTACCACAGCACCAGCAGCCCCGACGCGAACGGGTCCAAGCCCAGCCCGACCTGGAACAGCAGCGGCAAGAGGAACGGCAGGGTGCTGATGGACACGCGCGACACGAACCCGCCGGTCATGGTGGCGCGGAAGGAGGGCACCGCGAAGGCGCCCAATCCCACCAGCGGGTGCGCGTGCCGCCGGGCGTGGCGGAGCGCCAGCACCCCGGCCACAACACTCGCGCCCAGCGCCCCGGCGGCTGTGGCCAGCGCCTGCGCGCCGCTGCCCGGCGCCCCGGCCAGTCCCGCGCCACGGTTCAGTCTCTGGCGC
>CAXTTB010000396.1:0-3992 GCA_964246905.1 uncultured Acetobacteraceae bacterium
GCCGCGCCGCAAACGCGGCTTGCAATGACGGGGAAAAGCCAGAGCAAAGGGCAGTTGCTGTCAGTCCTCGAACAAGGCCGACCGCAGCGCGTGCCAACCCGCCTCGTCCGGCGCGCAGATCAGGCCGCCGGTGGTTTCCGCTGGGCTGTATGGGCTGCCGTCGAGCCGCGCCGACCAGCCGCCAGCTTCCCGGTGCAGCAGCCATCCCGCCGCGTGGTCCCACGGCAGCAGGCGGTGGTAGATGCTGAAATGGCAATGCCCCGCCGCCAGCATACGGTATTGGTGCGCGGCGCAGCGGTAGTCCCAGGCTGCGCCCAGCCGCGGCAGGTTGCGGCACACCCGGGATTGCGGCGGCTCCGGCATATACTTCCACGAGACTGAGCCGGCCATGGCGGCCAGCGGCGCGGGCGCAGCGACGCGCAGGGCGGTCCGGTCTCCGGACGCGGTTTCCAGCCAGGCCCCCTGCCCCGCGACGGCCACCGCCGTGTCGTCGCCTACGGGATCGTGGACCACCGCACCGACCACGGCACCCCGGCGCACCGCCGCCACCATCGTGCCGAACAGCGGCAGCCCGGCGCAGAAGTTCGCCGTCCCGTCCACCGGGTCCACCAGGAAGCAGAGATCCGCATCGGCAACCGTGCCGAGCAGCGCCGGGTCGCGCGACGCGGCCTCCTCCCCCACCACGGTGCAGCCGGGGAACAGCCGGCGCAGGCCCGTGGTCAGCCGCAACTCGGCTTGCTCGTCAGCCGCGGTCACGAGGTCGAGAGGCCCGGACTTTGCGTGAACATCGCCGGGCGCCAGGCGGCGGAACCGCGGCATGACTTCGGCGCGGGCGACGGCGCGGACCAACTGCACGACCTCCGCCAGGTCTCCCGCGCCGCTCACGCCCCACGCTCGAACCGGGCGCGGTTGGCGGCGAGCATCCGGACGACAATGTGGACGCCGTCCTCCTCGTCCCGCCGCTCCACCACCTCGCCATGCTCGTACAGCCAAGCCATCCGCGCGCCGTCGGACACCGGGAGATGGTAGTCGGCCACCTCCATGCCCGCCGAGATCCGGCCGTCAATCGCCCGGGACAGTGCGGGCAGGCCGTCGCCGGTGATGGCGGAGACGGCGATGCAACCGTCCCGGGCGGGCACCGCCTCGATGCCGCCCAGGAGGTCCGCCTTGTTCAGCACCTCGACCGTGCGGGACGGCCAGTCGGCGTCCAGCACGCCATCCTTCACCATGCCTTCCAGCACGCGCACCACGTCGGCGCGCTGCGCCGCGCTGTCGGGATGGGCGACGTCGCGGACGTGCAGGATGACGTCGGCCTCGCTCACCTCCTCCAGCGTCGCCCGGAACGCCGCCACCAGCTCGGTCGGCAGGTCGCTGATGAAGCCCACCGTGTCCGACAGGATGACCCGGCGGTGCGACGGCAGCGTCAGGCCGCGCATGGTCGGGTCGAGCGTCGCGAAGAGCTGGTCCTGCGCGTGGACCTCGGCGCCGGTCAGGGTGTTGAACAGCGTGCTCTTGCCGGCATTGGTGTAGCCGACCAGGGCGACGATGGGATACGGCACGCGGCTCCGGGCGCTGCGGTGCAGGCCACGGGTACGGCGCACCTGCTCCAGCTCCTTCTTGACCCGCACGATGCGGTCGCCGATCAGGCGGCGGTCGGCCTCGATCTGGGTTTCGCCGGGGCCGCCCAGGAAGCCGAAGCCGCCGCGCTGCCGTTCCAAGTGGGTCCAGGAGCGCACGAGCCGGCTGCGCTGGTATTCGAGGTGCGCCAGCTCGACCTGCAGCGCGCCCTCCTTGGTGCGGGCGCGCTCCCCGAAGATGTCCAGGATCAGGCCGGTGCGGTCGATGACCTTGCACTCCCAGGCCCGCTCCAGGTTGCGCTGCTGCACCGGGCTGAGCTGCGCGTCCACGACGGCGACCGCGACCTCCTCGGCATGGATCGCCTCGCCGACGGTGGCGACCTGGCCCTGGCCGAGCAGCGTCGCCGAGCGCCGGGTCCGCAGCGGCAGGATGGCGCTGTGCACCACCACAAGCCCGATGGACGCGGCCAGCCCGACCGCCTCGGCCACCTGCGCGTCCGCCGCGCGGGAGGCGTCCTGCCGGGACGGCTTTTCCCAGGGCAGGACGACCGCCGCGCGCGTCGGCGCGGCCGCGGCGTCAGACGGCGCTGCTGCCAGAACCCGCCTCCTGCGCCGCGGCTTCGACCTTGCTCGCGTCGAAGAGCTGGATCGGCGCGCCCGGCATCACGGTGCTGATCGCGTGCTTATAGACAAGCTGCGTGTGGCCATCCCGGCGCAGCAGCACCGAGAAGTTGTCGAACCAGGTGATGATGCCCTGCAGCTTGACGCCGTTGACGAGGAAGACGGTGACGGGAGTTTTTGATTTACGCACATGGTTCAAGAAGACATCCTGAACGTTCTGCGATTTCTCAGTGGCCACGTTCGTGTCCTATTTGTTGTGTGGCTTTGGCACGATGCCGAAGACACAAGGGTGCTGCCGCAAACCCGGATGTGGGCCGGCCAGACAAACCTAGCAACCTCGCCCGGCGAAACAACCCTAGACTGTTGCTGGCGCAAGCAGGTGCGCCAGCCGCGGACGCACCCTAAGCGGCATTGGCCCTAAGCGGCATTGGACATGCCATGGACGTGCCGGGCGAACAGCGCGAACAGCGTGCGGGCCACCGGCCCGACCCGGCCATCGCCGACCGGCTGGCCGTCGATGGCCACGATGGGCTTCACGAAGCTGGTGGCGCTGGTCAGGAACGCCTCTTGTGCCGTCCGCATCTCCGCCTCGCTGAACGCCTGCTCGGCCACGGCGATGCCCGCCTCCTGCATGACGGCCAGCAGCGCGTCGCGGGTGCAGCCCGGCAGGATGTTGTGGTCCAGGTGCCGGGTGCGGAGCCGGCCCTCGGCGTCCACGATCCAGAAGCTCGTCGCCGCACCCTCCGTGACCATGCCGGCCGCGTCGATCAGGATGGCCTCGACCGCGCCCTGCTCGGCGGCCGCCTGCCGGGCCAGGACGTTGGGCAGCAGGCCCGTCGATTTGATGTCGCACCGCGCCCAGCGCAGGTCCGGGTGGGTGATGGCGCGGGCCGTCCAACGCTCGATGTCCGTGGGATAGGGCGGGATGCGGCGCACCGTCACCACCAGCGCCGGCTTCACCGCATGGGTGGGGAAGGCGTGGTCGCGCCGCGCGACGCCGCGCGTCACCTGCATGTACAGCAGCCCGTCCTGCACCCGGTTGCGCCGCGCGACCTCCGCCAGCACGCGGAGCAAGGGGTCCCGGCCCATGGGCATGGCGATCCGCACCTCGGCGAGCGAGCGTTCCAGCCGCGCCAGGTGGCGGCCGCTGTCGATGAACCGGCCGCGGTACAGGTGCACGACCTCGTAGATCCCATCGGCGAACTGGTAGCCACGGTCCTCCACGTTCACGCAGGCGTCGCGCTGCGGCAAGTAGCGGCCGTTGACGTAGGCGATCCGGCTCATGGGGCAACCCGGCTCATGCGGCGCCGCGGTCGTCGGAGTTGACGCCCAACTGCTTGAGCTTGCGGTGCAGCGCGCTGCGCTCCATGCCGACGAACCCGGCGGTGCGGCTGATGTTGCCGCCGAAGCGCAGCAGTTGCGCCTGGAGGTACTGCGTCTCGAACAGGTCCCGCGCCTCCCGCAGCGGCAGGCCCATCAGGTCGGCGCTGGGGTCGAAGTTCAGCAGCGCCGGGGCGCCCTGGCTGATCTCCGCGGGCAGCATCTCGGCCCGGATGCTGTCGTTCGCGGTGCCGGGCGCCATGATGAGCAGCCAGTCCATGAGGTTGCGGAGCTGCCGGACGTTGCCGGGCCAGTCGTAGGCCTGCAGCGCCGTGAGCGCGTCGGTCGAGAGCTCGCGTCCCGGCATCCCGGATGTTTCCGCCGAGCGTTCGAGGAAGTGGCGGGCGAGGTCCGGCACGTCCTCCCGCCGCTCCTTCAGGCTCGGCATCCGGATCGGCACGACGGCGAGGCGGT
>CAXTTB010000397.1:0-3988 GCA_964246905.1 uncultured Acetobacteraceae bacterium
TGATGGCGGCGGCGCCGGGCGAGAGCTTCGCCGCGGTGCGCCCGCTGCTGGACGCCATGGGCGGCAAGGTCGTGCATGTCGGCGAGAAGCCGGGGCAGGGGGCGGTGGTCAAGACGGTGAACCAACTGCTCTGCGGCGTGCACATCGCCGCGGCGGCGGAGGCGCTGGCGCTTGCGGCCAAGCTCGGCATCAACACGGCGGCGGTGCTGGACATCGTGGGCGGCTCGGCGGCGTCGAGCTGGATGCTGCGGGACCGCGGGCCGCGGATGCTGGAGGCGGAGCCGGAGGTGCGGAGCGCCGTCGATATCTTCGTGAAGGACCTGGGCATCGTCATGGAGGCCGGGCGGGATGCGAAGGCGGCGCTGCCGATGGCGGCGGTGGCGCACCAGCTTTTCCTGGCGGCGTCGGGCCAGGGCCACGGGCGGGCGGACGACAGCCAGTTGATCCGCACATACAAGCAACTGAACGGCACGGCGGAGGAGCCGTAGCCGTCCACGCCTACGCATTGCACGACAAACAAGAAACGGGGGAAACGATGGGCGACACAGGAAGCAGGCCGGACCTGGCGCGGCGCGCGCTGCTCGCGTCGGCGGCGGCCCTGCCGTTGGTGGCGGTGCTGTCCCGCCGGGGCAGTGCGGCGGAGTTCGCCTACAAGTTCGCCACCGGCCAGGACCCCAGCCATCCCGTCAACATCCGCGCCGGGGAGGCATTGACGCGCATCCGCGATGCCTCCGGCGGGCGGCTCGACATGAAGCTGTTCCCGGCGAACCAGCTCGGCTCCGACACCGACCTCATCAGCCAGGTCCGCAACGGCGGCGTCGAGTTCCTGAACGTCTCGACCTCCATCCTCAACACGCTGGTGGCGGCCGTGGGCATCGTCAACATCGGCTTCGCCTTCCCGGACTACGACGCGGTGTGGCGGGCGGCGGACGGCGAGCTGGGCCAGTACGTCGCGGAGCAGGTCGCCAAGGCCGGCCTCGTGTCGGTCACGCCGCTTTGGAACAACGGCTTCCGCCAGGTCACGTCCTCCACGCGCGACATCCTGACGCCTGCGGACCTCAAGGGGTTCAAGATCCGCGTGCCGCCGGCGCCGATCCTGACCTCCCTGTTCCAGTCGCTCGGCGCGTCGCCCACGCCGATCAACTTCAACGAGCTGTACTCCGCGCTGCAGACCAAGGTGGTGGAGGGCCAGGAGAACCCGCTCGCCATCATCGCGACCACCAAGCTGTACGAGGTGCAGAAGTCGCTGAGCACCACCGGGCACGTGTGGGACGGCTACCAGATCGTGGCGAACCGCCGGGCCTGGGAGAAGCTGCCGCCGGACCTCAAGGAGATCGTGCAGCGGGAGCTTGCGCGCTCCGGGCAGGACCAGCGGGCCGACATCGCCCGGCTGAGCGTCAGCCTGCGCGACGACCTGGCCGCCCGGGGCATGGCGTTCCACGACGTGGACCGCGCGGCGTTCCGGGACGCGCTGCGCGGCTCCTCCTACTACAAGGACTGGCAGGCGAAGTTCGGCGACGCGCCCTGGGCCATGCTGGAGAAGACCTCCGGGAGGCTGGCATGAGCCAGGTCGCGGGCGCCGTGCCGGCACGGCCGGCACATGGGACGCTGGAGCTGGCCGACCGCGCGCTCGGCTGGCTGACGGAGGTGCCGGCCGCGGTGCTGGTGGTGGCGGAGGTGGTGATCCTGTTCCTGGGCGTCGTGTCGCGCTTCGTGTTCGACCGCCCGCTGGTGTGGAGCGACGAGGTCGCCTCCCTGCTGTTCCTGTGGCTGGCGATGCTGGGGGCGGCCATCGCGCTGCGCCGGGGCGTGCACATGCGGCTGACCACGGTGGCGGCGCGCATGTCGCCGGCGTGGCGGGCGCGGATGGACGCGCTGGCGGTGGGGGTGCCGCTGCTGTTCCTGGCGCTGCTCATCAACCCGGCGCTCGACTACGTGGACGACCAGTCCTTCATCGAGACGCCGGCCCTGAGCTGGTCCGGCAGCATCCGCGCCGCGGCACTGCTGGCCGGCATCGGCGCCATGCTCGCCGTGTCGCTGCTCCGCCTGGCGCAGCAGGGCTGGCGGGACACGCTGCTGGTGGCCGGGGCGCTAGGGGTGGTCGCGGTGCTGCTGTGGGCCGGGTCGCCGTGGCTCGTGGCGGTCGGCAACTGGAACCTGCTGTTCTTCTTCGTGCTGCTGGTCGGCGCGGCCGTGCTGCTCGGCGTGCCCATCGCCTTCGCCTTCGGGCTGGCCACGTCGGCCTATCTGCTGACCACCACCTCCACCACGCTGTCGGTGATCGTGGGGCGGCTCGACGAGGGGATGAGTTCGCTGATCCTGCTGGCGGTGCCGCTGTTCGTGCTGCTGGGCCAACTGGTCGAGATGACCGGCATGGCGCGCGCCATGGTGGGGTTCCTGGCGGCCTTGATCGGCCACCTGCGCGGCGGGCTGTCCTACGTGCTGCTGGGCGGGATGCTGCTGGTGTCCGGCATCTCCGGCTCCAAGGCGGCGGACATGGCGGCGGTCGCCCCGGTGCTGTTCCCGGAGATGAAGCGCCGCGGCCTGAACGAGGGGGAGATGGTGTCGCTGCTCGCCGCCTCCGGCGCGATGGCGGAGACGATCCCGCCGTCCCTCGTGCTGATCGCCGTCGCCTCCGTCACCGGCGTCTCGGTCGCGGCGCTGTTCACCGGCGGCCTCTTGCCCGGCATCGTGCTCGCCTTGGCGCTCGCGGTCATCGCGCGGCAGCGGACGGCGGACAGCGTGGAGACCCGCATCGCCCGTGCGCCGGTCCGGACCGTGCTGCGCGCCTTCGTCATCGGCCTGCCGGCCCTGGTGCTGCCGGTGCTGATCCGCGCCGCGGTCGTGCAGGGCGTCGCCACCGCGACGGAGGTTTCCACCATCGGCGTCGCCTACATCCTCGTCGTGGGCCTCCTGGTGTACCGGCAGTTCGACTGGCGCCGGGTGTATCCCATGCTGATCGAGACGGCGGCGCTGTCGGGCGCGATCCTGTTCATCATCGGCGCCGCGACCGGGATGGCCTGGGCGCTGACCCAATCGGGCTTCTCGCAGGCGCTGGCGCGGGCGATGGGCGGCGTGCCGGGCGGGCAATGGGGGTTCCTGGCGATCTCGGTCTTCGCCTTCATCGTGCTCGGCAGCGTGCTGGAGGGCATCCCGGCCATGGTGCTGTTCGGGCCGCTGCTGTTCCCCATCGCCCGGCAGATCGGGGTGAACGAGGTGCACTACGCCGTGGTCATCATCCTGGCCATGGGCATCGGCCTGTTCGCGCCGCCCTTCGGGTTGGGCTACTACACCGCCTGCACCATCGGGAAGGTGCACCCGGACGTGGCGCTGCGGCGCATCTGGCCGTACTTGGGGGTGCTGACGCTCAGCCTGCTGCTGCTGGCGGCAGTGCCTTGGTTCTCGACCGGGTTCCTGCCGTGAGAAGCGTTGCGTTGTCCGACGCCGGGTAGCCTAAGCAGCCTTTCGCAGCTTGGGCCATGGATGACTGGGCCAACTCGAACTGACGCTCCGCGTCTGGCCCGGACACGTAGGGCGCATAAGCGGAGCGCCATGCGCCACCGGGCGGTGCGGACGGAAGGCGGATGGCGCTTCGCTGATCCGCCCTACAATCCTGAGCATGTGTGTCCCAACTTGCACAAGGTTGCTTAGCGCGCCAGGTTGTCCGGCCCGAAGGAGTGCGGCAGCAGCTCGGCCAGCGTGGTTTGCAGCAGCGTTTGCCCGGCGGGGTCCACGATGCGGATGACGGTCTCCGGCCCGCCGAACTCCCGCAGCTTCTGCCGGCAGCCGCCGCAGGGCGTGCAGGGCGCGGCGCCGCCGCCGGCCACCACCAGCTCGGCGATGCGCCGCCCGCCGGCCAGCGCCATGGCGGCGATGGCGCCCGCCTCGGCGCAGGTGCCCTCGGGGTAGGCGGCGTTCTCGACGTTGCAGCCGGCATGGACGGCGCCGTCTGTCGTGCGGAGCGCTGCGCCGACGGTGAAGTGGGAGT
>CAXTTB010000398.1:0-3984 GCA_964246905.1 uncultured Acetobacteraceae bacterium
CGCGGGCGTTCCCCCCGCGGCGCGCGGTGCCGGCGGGGGCGCGGCCGGGGCGGTCCTATGTGAGCCGGAAGGCGCCGCGGGCGCAGCGGGGGTGAAACGCCGTTGTGGCGGCGGCCTTTCGGACTGATTGGCCGGTGCACGAGGCTGATGGCGTTGGAGCGCGCTAGGAACGGCTTCTGCATCGGTCGCCTAGAACAATGGTTTGCGGTCTGTCCGGTTTGAAGGAAGCGGATGGCATAGCCGCCAACGATCGGTGCCGCCGACGTTCCAAAGATACTCGCGTAGTAAGGGGATTGGCTCCCCATCCTCTACCGGAGAACAGCTTTCAAGGAGTGGCTGTCGCCAATCGCGGGCGAGGCAGCTCGATAATGAAGAAGTCCGTTGACGACGAGGGCCACCCGCCCGTCCCGGGCGCTGTGCCTTATCCGACCCAAGCGCTCTAGCTCGGCAAGTCCATGAAGGACCGCCCAGAACGTCTCATACCAACGGCCCTTTGCCCTGACTTTTCCCCATCATTGCGAGCCGCCTTTGCGGCGTGGCGATCCAGGACTGCAAGGACCCTGCTGGCGGCCCTGGATTGCCGCGTCGCTGCGCTCCTCGCAATGACGGAAAGGGGTCGATGCAAGAGGCTGCTGGTATCACAGTGTATCAGCCTTCGCAAAGCGTAGGACGGTCGGCATGATGAGCATCTCTTCGTAGAGAGCCGGATGCCCGCTGGCAAAGGCGAGACATGCCATCGCGGCGTTCTGGATCGCACCTCGACGATCAGTCGATCCAGGCGTGGCCTGTTGAGGCGAGATCGCGAGTTCTCGAAAACATTCAGCGGCGACTGCCGCGACAATCGCGTCCCTGCTCTCGAAATGGGAGTATAGGACGGGTTGGATATGTTCGACTTCCTTCGCCAGACGGCGGAACGCATGGCCTGTGCCTCCGCCGCGATGACCCGATGCCCACACACGCCCTGCGTCCTTTGGCGGTCCTGGCGTCCGGCGCACGCCGTCTAGCAGTCCGGCCGATCCGTTCCCATGTTGCGATGCAACCAACGGAGACACCGATGCCGCTGACCGAACCCGTGGACCGCGAGCTGCTGCACCTGCGCGACATCGAGCTGCGCGGCTACCGGCGGGCTGACGGCCTGTTCGACATCGAGGCCAGCTTGCGGGACACCAAGACCTATGCGTTCAGCAATGCCGAACGCGGCCAGATCGATCCCGGCGTGCCGCTGCACCGCATGTTGGCGCGCATGACGCTGACGTCGGACATGGAGATCACCGCGTTCGAGGCCGTGACCGAGTTCGGTCCCTACGCGATCTGCCCGTCCGCCGCGCCCAACTTCGCGCGGCTCGCCGGGCTGAAGGTCGGACGCGGCTTCTTGAAGGCGGCGAACGAGCGCATCGGCGGCGTGCACGGCTGCACCCACCTGCGCGAGCTGCTGGGCCAGATGGGCACCGTGGCGTTCCAGACGCTGTATGCCGTGCGCGTCAAGCGTGAGGTGGCGCCGAACGCCGTAGATACGGCGAAGCAGCCGGCGGAGCCGCCCCGGAAGCCGATGCTGCTCGGCACCTGCAAGGCTTACGCGCCGGACAGCCCCGTCGTGGCCCGGCAATGGCCGCAGTTCTACACCGGCCCCGCGCAGGCCAACCCCTAAACCGGGCTGCCGATCGCTTTTTCCATGTGCACCAGGGGGAACGCGACGCCGCCGGGCAGGCTGAACGGGATGGGGCGCCCCAGGCGGTAGCCTCGGCGGTGGTAGAAGCGTTCCCCGGTCAGGGTCGCGCCGAGTTCCATCCTCCGGAAGCCGTGGGCGCTGGCCGCCGCCTCGCTCGTTTCCAGGATCAGCGTCGCGATGCCGTGCCGGGCGCAGTCCGGGTCCACGTAGAAGGCGCGGAGACGCGCCGGGTCCGTGTCTGGGTCGGCCCGGGCGTCGTCCCGGTCCTGCACGCCATCCCCGCCGAACAGCGTGCGGCGGAAGCTCCAGCCTCCGCATCCGGCCAGCCTGCCGCCCGCCTCGACCGCGTAGTAGGTGCCATCCTCGATGAGCTGCGTATCGATCCCGAACAGGGGGCCGATGGAGCGGCGCCTCTGCTCCAGGGAATAGTCCGGCTCCATCAGCCGCATCACCGACCGTTCGATGAGGGCCTGCATCGCGGCGATGTCCGCAAGCGACGCCGGGCGGATCGTGGGCGCCGCCAGGCTCATGCAGGACCCGCTCATGCGGCGCCGCTGGGCATCATCCGCCTTCCCGGTTCCTGAGCGCGGCGTGCTCCCCCGGGGTGCGGAGCGTCAGCGCCAGGGCGTGAAGCCCACCGGCGAACTCGGGCGCCAGCGCCGCATTGGCCAGGCGGTGCCGCGCGACCCGGCCCTGGCCCTCGAAGCGGTCGGACACCACCAGGACGCTGTAATGCGTCTCCCCCCCCGGCGCCGCCCCGGCGTGGCCGGCGTGCAGGCGGCTGTCGTCCTGCACCTCCAGCAGGACGGGCGCGAGGGCGCTGGAAAGCAGGGCGCGCATCCGCTCGGCGCGGCCGGGCGGCTGGTTGGGAGGAGGCGCTGTCATGAGCGAGGCTTAACCCGGCCTGACCAAGGAGGGAAGCACTTGCCGCCGCCATGATTGCCAGCACATAAAGCAGGATGACCCGATCCCCGCGACCACGGGCCTATGCGCCCGACCCGGCCGCGCCGGGACGCCCCTGCGACATGCCCGGTTGCCCCGAGGCCGGCGGCTTCCGCGCGCCCAAGTCCCGCAGCACGCTGAACCAGTACTGGTGGTTCTGCCTGGAGCACGTGCGCGAGTACAACCTGGCGTGGGACTTCTACAAAGGCATGACGCCGGGCGAGATCGAGGCGCAGGTGCGCTCCGACACCGGGTGGCAGCGCCCGACCTGGCCGCTGGGCCGCCTGGGCGCGCAGGCGTTCGACGAGGCCATGCTGCGCGACCCGCTGCACATCCTGTCGGCCGGGCGGGTGCGCCGGGGCGCGGCGGCGGCGCCCAAGACGGTGGTGCCGCCCGATCTGCGCGACCCCATGCAGGCGCTCGGCCTCGATTGGCCGGTGTCGCTGGACGTGCTGAAAGCGCGCTACAAGGAACTGGCCAAGCGCCACCACCCCGACGCCAACGGCGGCGACCGCGCGTCGGAGGAGCGCCTTAAAACTATCAACCTTGCTTATGCCGCGGTGCGGCAACATCTCACTGCCGAGCCCCGGATGGCCGCGACCGGATAGGCTTTCGCAACCGCCCCGAACGGGGCTAGTTTCCGCCGCCCGGCTCGCTGCACCGCGGAGCATTGCACAGGACCCCAAGGCCTATGAACAACATCGCCGCACTCGCCGACGCCCGCTCCACCCCGACCTCGGCCATCAGTGTCCCGGACACGACGGTCAACGCGCGCGAGGCGTTCGGCCTTGACGTCGATATGGACGTGCCCGCCTTCTCGGTGGCGACCGAGCACGTCCCCGAGATCGACGAGGCCTACAAGTTCGACCGCGAGACCACGCTGGCGATCCTCGCGGGCTTCAGCGCCAACCGCCGCGTGCTGATCCAGGGCTATCACGGCACCGGCAAGAGCACGCACATCGAGCAGGTGGCGGCGCGGCTGAACTGGCCCTGCATCCGGGTCAACCTCGACAGCCACATCAGCCGCATCGACCTGATCGGCAAGGACGCCATCGTCCTCAAGGACGGCAAGCAGATCACCGAGTTCCGCGAGGGCATCCTGCCCTGGGCCTTGCAGCACGCCTGCGCGCTGGTGTTCGACGAGTACGACGCCGGGCGCCCGGATGTCATGTTCGTGATCCAGCGGGTGCTGGAGGTGGAGGGCCGCCTCACGCTGCTGGATCAGAACCGCGTGATCCGCCCGCACCAGAGCTTCCGGCTGTTCGCCACGGCCAACACCGTGGGCCTCGGCGACACCACCGGGCTGTACCATGGCACGCAGCAGATCAACCAGGGCCAGATGGACCGCTGGAACATCGTCGCCACGCTGAACT
>CAXTTB010000399.1:0-3983 GCA_964246905.1 uncultured Acetobacteraceae bacterium
GCGTGATCCGCAGCCGCTCGGTGCCGCGCGGCACGGTCGGGTAGTTGATCGGCTGGAGATAGACGCCGTACTGTTCCAGCAGCCGGTCGCTGATGTGCTTGCACAGCGCCGCGTCGCCCACCATCACCGGCACGATGTGGCTCGGGTTGTCCATGTGCGGCACCCCGGCCGCGTCAAGCGCCGCGCGCACCTGTGCGACGCGCCGCTGCTGCCCTTCGCGCTCCGCCGAACTCGTCTTGAGGTGCCGGATGCTGGCCAGCGCGCCCGCGCACACCGAAGGCGGCAGCGCCGTGGTGAAGATGAAGCCCGAGGCGAAGCTGCGCACGAAATCGACCATGGCGGCGGAGCCAGCGATGTAGCCGCCGACCACGCCGAAGCCCTTGGCGAGCGTGCCCTCCATCACCGTGATGCGGTGGGACAGGTCCTCCCGCTCCGCGATGCCGCCGCCGCGCGGGCCGTAGAGGCCCACCGCGTGCACCTCGTCCAGGTAGGTGATGGCGCCGTGCTTCTCCGCCACGTCGCAGATCTCGGCGACGGGCGCGATGTCGCCGTCCATGGAGTAGATGCTCTCGAACACCACCATCTTGGGCCGCGAGGGCTCGATCTGGGACAGCTTGCGGTCCAGGTCCTCCGGGTCGTTGTGGGCGAACACCATCTTCTCCGCCCGGCTGTGGCGGATGCCCTCGATCATGGACGCATGGTTCAGCGCGTCCGACAGCACGACGCAGCCCGGCAGCCGCGCGCCGAGCGTGCTGAGCGCCGCCCAGTTCGACATGTAGCCGGAGTTGAACAGCAGCGCGCTCCCGGCCTGGTGGAGGTCGGCGATCTCCTCCTCCAGCATGACGTGGTAGTGGTTGGTGCCGGCGATGTTGCGGGTGCCGCCGGCGCCCGCGCCGCACTTGTCCAGCGCCTCGTGCGAGGCTTCCAGCACCAGGGGGTGCTGCCCCATGCCGAGGTAGTCGTTGGAGCACCAGACCGTCACGTCCGACGGCGCCCGTGCGCCCAAGTGCACCGCGGTCGGGAACGCCCCGGCCCGGCGCTGCAGGTCGGCGAACACGCGGTAGTTGCCGCCCTGCCGCAGGGTGTCAAGCTCGCGGCGGAAGAACCGTTCGTAGTCCATCGGCGACTCCAGACCTCAGAAGGTTGCGGCAGCGGTGGGACGGGGGCGCTCGGCCTTCGGCAGGCCAGGCTGCCGGAAAGCCAGGACCCAGTTCCACAATCTGTCGAATGGTATCGGCAGGATAAGGACCCAGTGCTCGATCACCGCAAGGGTCAGCATGGCGATGACGAAGGTCAGCCCGGCGGATTGGGCGTCGCCCAGGCCCGGCGCGGCGGCGCGTTGCAGCAGGACGGCGATGCCGGCGGTGCCCACGGTCACGGACACCGGGAACAGCGCGTTCATCGGGCGGCGGCGCAGGTAGCTGCCGAGGTAGGTGAGGTGGGGCGGGATGAACTGCTCGCCCAGGTTCAGCACGCCGAGGAAGAAGTTGAGCTTGGCGCTGGCCCGCATCCCCCACAGCACGTAGAAGGTCCAGGCGCCGACCTGGTTCACCCCGCCCCAGGTGGCGTAGGCGATGACGCCCGCGGTCGCGAGGATGGCAAGCTCGTGGTAGAGGCAGGCGTTGACGCCGTGGGCGAAGCGCCGCCACTCGCTCGCGCCCGCCGGGCTGCCGGTGCGGCGCGGGCCGGTGACGTAGCCCATGAAGAAGCCCATCTCCTGCCAGCCCCAGGCCAGCACCGCCCAGGTGAAGGCGGCGTAGGCGCCCCAGACCGAGCCGTCCGAGGCGGTGGCACCCAACTGCCACAGCGCCACGCCGAGCAGCGCGGTGCCGCCCGACATGCTCCAGCGGAAGGTGCGCGGGTGCAGGTTGTCCAGCCAGATGATCAGCCCGGTGCTGAACCACCACACGAACAGCGCGTAGGACGCCGGGCCGAGCCAGGACGGCATGGGGGCGGCGCTACCAGGCGGGGGCGAGCCGGACATGCTCCGGCATGGCGTTGCCCTTGACGGGGATCAGGTAGAGCCGCGCGAAGGCCGCCGCCGCCGCCGCGGTGAGCGCCGCGCCCTTGATCCGGCCCATCACGCCGCCCTGGCGCCGGGCTGCGCCTTTGGCCACGGTGATGGCGCGCAGCCGCTCGAACCCGCGGGCGAAGCCCGGGTGGTCGAGGTCGAGCGACACCGGGAACACCTGCTTGCAGATCTCGGTGGTGATGCGGAACACCCGGAAGTCGTAGTCGGTGGGATCGACGCCGAGGGCGGCGTGGAACACCGGGCGCGCGTGGTCGCGCACGTACATCGTGGCGAACACCGCGATCAGGAAGAACCTGATCCACAGCTTGTTGACCCCGCTCAGCACCTTGGGGTCGGCGCGCATCAAGAGGGCGAAGGCCTCGCCGTGGCGGAACTCGTCGGCGCACCACTGCTCGAACCAGCCGAAGATCGGGTGGAACATGCGCTCCGGGTGGCGCTCCAGGTGGCGGAAGATGGTGATGTAGCGGGCGTAGCCGATCTTCTCCGACAGATAGGTGGCGTAGAACACGAACTTGGGCCGGAAGTAGGTGTACTTCTTGACCTTGGTGAGGAAGCTGAGGTCCACGCCCACGCCGAAGTCCTTCAGCGTGTCGTTGATGAACCCGGCGTGCCGCGCCTCGTCCCGCGTCATGAAGTTGAAGAGGTCGTGGATGTCGCCCTGCTTGATGCGCTTCTTGATCTCGGCATACAGCACGCAGCCGGAGAACTCCGCGGTGACGGAGCTGACCAGGAATTCCAGGAACTCCTCCCGCAGGTCGGGCGGCAGGGTGGACAGGTCCACGTCGAACTTCTCGTTGCGGATGAAGTGGCCCTTGTTGGTGTCGGCGCGCAGCTCCGCGATGAGCTGATCCCACTCGGCCCGCACGCCGCTCACGTCGATGCGCTCCATGGCGGCGAAATCCGTCGTGTAGAAGCGCGGGCTGAGCACCGTGTCCTGCTGCGCCTGGCGCGTGGTCTCGTTCGGCGTGTTGCCGGGGGGCACGGCGGGCCGCGTGGCGGTCGTGGCGGACATGGCTCAGCTCTCCTTCGGCAAGAAGCCGACTTCATACAGCTCGGTCAGTTCGAACATGGCGGTGATCTCCGTCCACCACCGCGCCAGCGCGCCGGCCCGGGTGACGGTCGCCGGGCAGCGGAGGGTCACGGCGTCGCCGAAGTCGATCCCGGCGGGCACGCCGTGCACCTGCACGCTGTCGCCGGGCCGGATGTCGATGCCGTCCGGGACGGCGTGGGCGTGGAAGGACAGCGGGGTCTGCTCGATGTCCACGTCGCACACGACCTCGACGACATCGCCGCCCAGCAGCCAGCTTCCCGTCATTGCGTGCCTCCGTGCGCCGTCAGGAGCTGGGCGAACACCACGGTGTTGCTGGAGCCGAACGCCTGCAGCTCGATGTGCCGCGCGGTGGCCGGGTCGTCGAGGGTCAGGCGCCCGTCGCTCCAGGCCGACAGGCGGAACGGCGGCTGCGGCCCGACGCCCTCGCTCTTGCGGGTGCGCGCCATGCCGCGCATCGTGCCGCGCAGGAAGCCGCTCTCCCCGGTGAAGACCTGCACCGGCGACCCGTCTTGCGCGTCGGTCACGATCACCGAGCCGTCGATGCCGTCGGCGAAGTCGAGGTCGCGGGCGGCCACCAGGGTCCCCGTCGTCTCCACCGCGCCGACGTGCGTCATGCGTCCGGTCGCCGCGAGAACAAGCGACAGGCCCACGGCGCCGATGATGCCGAACCGCAGGACGCGCGGGAACGGGGACGGTGTAGTCAAGGCAGGCCTCCCTACTCAGGCGTTCTTGTTAAGCCGCCACCGGCTCCTTCGACCCGGCGGCAACGTGGCCCGGCTGGGCCTCGGGCGTCAACGGCGCCGGCATGTCCGCCGAGGCTGCCAGCGCCCGCGCCAGCAGTTGGCCCACCCGCCCGGCGTCCGGCACGGCCCGGAGCCTCGGCTCCGGCCGCGCCAGGCG
>CAXTTB010000400.1:0-3979 GCA_964246905.1 uncultured Acetobacteraceae bacterium
TGCCCAAATCCGCCTGGAAGCGCCATGTGGCCGCATCGTCACGACTGGGCGCCTGCTGGGCGGACGCCTTTAATTTGCCACCAATTATCCTTCCTCTTGGCATCAGGAAAAAGCCAGGCTCAGGCCGCCAGGATGGCCTGGCAGGGACTCGATTGCCACATGCAACGTCAAGGCATCCGAGTGCCGCAGCGAGGCCGGGTTGCCGTACTGAGGAGGAACATGGCGGAGATCTTCGACTACGTGATCGTCGGCGCCGGCTCCGCCGGGTGCGTGCTGGCCAACCGGCTGACGGAGGACGGCACGGCCACGGTGCTGCTGCTGGAGTACGGCGGCTCCGACTCCTCGGTGCTGATCCAGATGCCGGGCGCGCTGTCCATCCCGATGAACATGCCGAAATACGACTGGTCCTATGAGACGGAGCCGGAGCCGTACCTGGGCGGGCGGCGGCTGCACACGCCGCGGGGCAAGGTGCTGGGCGGGTCGTCGTCGATCAACGGCATGGTGTATGTGCGCGGCAATCCCCTGGACTTCGACCGATGGGAAGAGGAGGGCGCGGCCGGCTGGAGCTACAAGCACGTGCTGCCGTATTTCCGCCGGGCCGAGACGCTGGAGGAGGGGGGCGACGAGTACCGCGGCGACGCCGGGCCGCTGCATACCCGCTACGGCACGCTGGAGAACCCGCTGCACGCCGTCTGGCTCGAAGCGGCGCAGCAGGCCGGCTATCCCGCCACCGCGGACTACAACGGCTTCCAGCAGGAAGGCTTTGGCCGGATGGGCATGACGGTGCACAACGGCCGCCGGTGGAGTGCCGCCAGCGCCTACCTGAAGCCGGCGCTGTCCCGGCAGAACCTGTCCGTCGTCACCCATGCCCTCGCCTCCGCCGTGCTGTTCGACGGGCGGCGGGCCGTCGGCGTCCGCTACCGCCGCGGCGACATGAACCACATGGTCCGGGCGCGGCGCGAGGTGATCCTGTGCGGCGGCCCCATCAACTCGCCGCAGCTCTTGAAGCTCTCAGGCGTCGGCCCGGCGCAGGAACTGTCGCAGCTCGGCATCCCGCTGGTGCACGACCTGCCGGGCGTGGGCGAGAACCTGCAGGACCATCTGGAACTCTACTTCCAGGTCGCCTGCAAGGAGCCGGTGACGCTGCACTCGATCATGAACCCCTGGTCGAAGGCGATGGTCGGCGCGCGCTGGATGCTGCGGCATGACGGGCCGGGCGCCACCAACCAGTTCGAAAGCTGCGGCTTCATCCGCAGCCGCGCCGGCATCCGGTCGCCGGACATCCAATATCATTTCCTGCCCGTGGCAGTGACATACGACGGCAAGGTCAAGGCATCCGGCCACGCCTTCCAGGCGCATGTCGGGCCGATGCGGTCAAAGAGCCGCGGCCGGGTGTCGCTGACCTCGGTCGATTCGCGGGTGAGGCCGAGCATCCGGTTCAACTACATGAGCCACCCCGACGATTGGGCGGAGATGCGCGCCTGCGTGCGGCTGACCCGGGAGATCTTCGCCCAGCCGGCGTTCGAGCGGTTCCGCGGCGAGGAGCTGCAGCCCGGCGCCGGGGTGCAGACGGACGAGCAGATCGACGCCTTCATCGCGCAGAAGGTCGAGAGCGCCTATCACCCCGCCGGCACATGCCGGATGGGCCGCATGGACGACCCAATGGCGGTCGTGGACTCGGAAACCCGGGTGATCGGGCTGGAGGGTCTGCGGGTGATCGACAGCTCGATCATGCCGCTGGTCACGACCGGCAACCTGAACGCGCCGACGATCATGGTCGGCGAGAAGGGTGCGGACCACGTCCTGGGCCGCACGCCGCTCGCCGCCTCCAACAACCCGGTGTACGTGGCGGAGAACTGGGAGGTGGCGCAGCGTTAAAGCGACGCCGCCGCGCGCTCCAGCAGCCCGTGCACGTAGGCGGCGAAGGAGCGCCAAACCTCGACGTGGAACCGCTCCGCGTCCTGCCGCCACAGCACGATCTCCGCCTTGCCGAACACGGTGCGGGTGCACATGCCGACCGGGAACGCCGTGGGGTGCAGGTCGAGCGGGCAGCCCGCGGCGAGCGCGTCCACGGCGCCTGGCCCGTCCAGCACCAGCCCGACCTGGCGGTGCCCGATGTCCACCACGGCTGCACCTTCGGCTGACATGTCCGCGTCCAGCGTGCCCGGCGGCGCCAGCAGCAGCCACTCGTCCGGGCCGAGCCAGAGCGCCGAGCGCCCCTCCGCCTCCATGGCCCGGCACGGCTGGGTCGGCAACGTCAAGCCGAACGCCGCGCCGAGCGCCGCCGGGTCGCCGCGCAACGCCAGCCGCGCCACGTCCGCAGCCGGGCGCAGCAGCAGCCGGCCCGGCACGGCGACCTGGATCGCGCCGTCCAGAGGGCCGGACAGGGCCGGCTTCGCGTCCGCCGGGCGCAGGCGGTCCGGCGCGATGGTGTCAGGCATTGAGCCGCACTCCTTCCGGGTCCAGGAACACCGGGTCAACCACGCGGACCGGCATGGCTCCGCCCGCCCGCTGCACATACAGGGTCTCGCCCATCCGTGCCCGCCCGTCCGCCAGCATCGCCAGCGCGATCGAGTGGCCGAGCGTCGCCTCTCCATAGGACGAAGTGACGTGGCCGAGGGAGCGGGTCCCCGCCGGGGCCGCCGCGTGCTCCGTCAGTTGTGCGCCTTCCTCCAGCACGCAGCCAGGGTCGGCGGTCAGCAAGCCGACCAGTTGCCGCCGCCCGGGCGCCGTCATGTCCGGGCGGTCCAGCGAGCGCTTGCCGACGAAGTCCCGCTTCGCCTTGCCGACCGCCCATTGCAGGCCGAGGTCGCCCAGCGTCGCCGTCCCGTCGCTTTCCTGGCCCACGATGATGTAGCCCTTCTCCGCCCGCAGCACGTGCATCGCCTCCGTGCCGTAGGCGCAGCCGCCCAGCGCCTCCACCCGGGCGTGGAGCGCCTCCCACACCGCCGCGGCATGGCCGGCGGGCACGTTCACCTCGAAGCCAAGCTCGCCGGTGAAGCTGACGCGGAACAGCCGCATGGGGGCGCCGCCGATGCTGCCCGGGGCCACGCTCATGTGCGGCATGGCGGCGGCACCGATGTCCAACCCGTCCACCAGCGGCGCCAGCACGTCCCGGGCGCGCGGCCCCTGCACGGCCAGCACCGCCCACTGCTCGGTGACGCTGGTCAGCCAGACGCGCAGGTCCGGCCACTCCGTCTGCAGGAAGTCCTCCATCAGCGCCAGCACGCGCGGCGCGCCGCCCGTCGTCGTCGTGACGTGGAAGCGGTCGGGCGCCAGGCGGCCAGCCACGCCGTCGTCCAGCAGGAAGCCGTTCTCCCCCAGCATCAGCCCGTAGCGGCAGCGGCCCGGCGCCAGCTTGGTCCACGGGTTCACGTACATGCGGTTCATGAACTCGGCCGCGTCCGGCCCCACGACCTCGATCTTGCCGAGCGTGGAGGCGTCGAACAGGCCCACCGCGGCGCGCACCGTGCGGCACTCCCGCGCCACGGCCGCGTGCATCCCCTCCGGCCCGCGCGGGAAGTAGCGGGCGCGCTTCCACAGGCCGACATCCTCGAACACCGCGCCGTGCGCTGCTGCCCAGCCATGGACCGGCGTGGTGCGGACGGGATCGAACAGCACGCCGCGGCTGTAGGCGGCCAGCGTGCCGAACGTCACCGGCGTGTACGGCGGGCGGAAGGTGGTGAGGCCCACGGCCGGGACCGGGCGGCCCAGCTCCGCCGCCACGATGGACAGGGCGTTCATGTTGCTGGTCTTGCCCTGGTCGGTCGCCATGCCGGTGGTGGTGTATCGCTTGACGTGCTCGATGCTGTGGAAGCCCTCCTGCGTCGCGAGCAGCAGGTCCTTGCTGGTCACGTCGTTCTGGAAATCGACGAAGGCGCGGCGCTGCTTGCGGCGGGCCGGCACGGGGGCGGTCCAGCGAGCGGCCAACGTGCCGTCCACCCGGCGCCGCGCCAAGGACGGGGCGTCGAACCCGGCA
>CAXTTB010000401.1:0-3971 GCA_964246905.1 uncultured Acetobacteraceae bacterium
GGTCGTGATCGGGGAGGTGGAGGCGCTGACCGCCCTCGTGCTCGAACCCTCGCTCAAGCAGGTCGGCATGTTCGCCGTGTACCTCCTGGTGCTGATGGTCCGTCCGCGCGGCCTGTTCGGGAAGATCTGATGGACACGCAAGCGCCGCCCGTGGCGGCGAGGCCGTCCGACAACGCCATCCTGCGCCGGCGCCGGCAGGAACTGTGGCTGGGCGCCGCGGTCCTGCTGGCGCTGGCCGTGCTGCCGCTGCCGATCCGCGACGTTTATACGCAGAACCTCATCATCATCACGATCCTGTTCGCCGGGCTGAGCCAGGCGTGGAACATCCTGGGCGGCTATTGCGGGCAGATCTCGCTGGGCCACGCGCTGTATCTCGGCATCGGCGCGTACGTCTCGACGCTGCTGTTCGTGAACGCGGGGGTGCCGCCGACGCTCGGCATGTTCGCGGGCGGGCTGGCCGCCGGGCTGTGCGCGCTGCTGGTGGGCTGGCCGTGCTTCCGGCTGAGCGGGCACTACTACGCCATCGCCACCGTCGTGGTGGGGGAGATCGGCTACCTGCTGTTCCTCAACTGGGACCTGGTGGGCGCCGCCACCGGCGTGTTCGTGCCGTTCCGTGGCGAGAGCTTGCTCAACCTGCAGTTCCGCACCAGCAAGCTGCCGTTCCACCTCGTCGCCCTGGCCTTCGCCGCCGCGACCTGGGCCGTCGCCTGGGCCATCGAGGGCAGCCGGTGGGGCTTCTCCTGGCGCGCGATGCGGGACGACGTGGTGGCGGCGCGGTCGCTGGGCGTCCGGGTGTTCCCGTCCAAGATGGCGGCGGCGGCAATCAGCGGGTTCTTCACCGGGGTGGGCGGCGCGATCTACGCGCAGTACGTCGGCTACATCGACCCCGACAGCGTGCTGGCCGGGCAGCTCAGCATCCTGGTCGCGCTGCCGGCGGTGCTGGGCGGGGTCGGCACGCTGTGGGGTCCGCTGCTGGGCGCCGCGGTGCTGATCCCGGTGAGCGAGCTGTCCCGCAGCTACTTGGGCGGCAGCGGACAGGGCGTTGACCTGATGATCTATGGCGGCCTGATCGTCGCGGTGTCGCTGGCGCGCCCGGCCGGGCTGGTCAGCCTGCTCGGCTTGCGCCGGGCGCCGCAGCAGTAGCCGGGCCGCTGGCGTGCCAGCGGCCCGGGCAAGGCGTTATACCAACCACCGGCAGTCCTGACTTGTTAAGGCATTTTGCCCTTGTAGGGCGGGAAAGCGCCAGCGCCTCCTGCCATGGGCCGGCACCGCCCTGTGGCGGATGGCGCTGCGCTTATCCGCCCTACCCCGCCCACAGCCGGGCACAGGTCACGATCTTCGACAGTGGGTACTACTTCGCCTGCTGCGCGAGGTAGGCCTGCACGAAGCCGGGCAGATGGGTGCCGAGCCAGTCGCCCATCTCCTGCTCCTCCTTCATCGACTGCTCCAGCACCGGCTTGTCCGCGGCCGCGCCGGCGGCATCCGCCAGGGCGAGCAGCACCTTGTAGGAGGCGATCTCGTACGCCTTGAAGCCGGTCGCCGCGAGGACGTTCTTCAGCACCTCGTCCGACGACCCGGCGTGGATGAAGCCGGCCACGGTGGCGACGGTGCCCGTCACCGCTTCCTTGGCGAGGGACTTGCTGGTTCCGTGCTTGGCCAGCAGGTCGTCCAGGCGGGCGGCCTGGGTCGTGGACCGCTGCATCTCCTGCTGCATCTTCGCGTGAAGCTCGGGGTACGGCTCCATCCGGCCCAGCTCGTTCTTGACGGTGCCGATGGCCTGGGTCTCGACGGCGTGCTGGTTGCGTAGGCCGGTCAGGTAAACGTCCATCACCGTGTTCGTGCCGCTCATAGTGCGCTCCATTGTTGAGTGACTGGCAACGCCGTTCCAATAGGTTGGGTTTGGCCGGGGGCCATCAACATAGATTGCACTTGCCATCGGGTGATCCGGGTACATCTCGTTCGCCCTCCGCGAACCGCACCTATTCCCAGCGACCCGGCGCCCGCATAGCATCCGGCCATGCTCCCCACCCGATACTGGCAAGACCTCCCCTGGACCGCCTTCCCTGCCCTGCCCAGGGACACGGTCGCCGTCCTGCCGGTCGCCGCCACCGAGCAGCACGGGCCGCATCTGCCCGTCTCGGTGGACCGCACGATCAACGAGGGCGTCTTGGCCCGGACGCTCGCGCTGCTGCCCGACGCGCTGCCGGTGCTCGTGCTGCCGGTGCAGGCGGTGGGCCTCTCGGTGGAGCACGTCCGCTTTCCCGGCACCCTGACCGCCAGTGCCGAGACGCTGATAGCACTCTGGACGGAGATCGGGGAGAGCGTGGCGCGCGCTGGGGTGCGGAAGCTCCTGCTGCTCAACAGCCACGGCGGGCAGCCGCAGGTGGTGGACATCGTGTGCCGCCGCCTGCGCGTGTCCGCCGGCATGTTCGCGGTGTCCTGCCTGTGGAGCCGCCTCGGCAAGCCGGACGGGCTGGTCAGCCCGGCGGAGGCGCGGCACGGCATCCATGGCGGCTTCGTCGAGACCTCCCTCATGCTGCATCTGGCGCCGGAGCGGGTCGATATGGCCCGCGCCGAGGACTTCCGCTCCCGCTGGATCGCCCGGGAAAAGGATTTCTCGGTCCTCGTGCCGGAGGGCGCGGTCGGCTTCGGCTGGGAAACCCAGGACCTGCACCCGGCCGGCGCCCTGGGCGACGCCAGCGCCGCCACCGCCGAGGCCGGCGCACTGTTCCTCGACCACGCCGCCGCCCGGCTCGCGGCGCTATTGGAAGAGATGCACCGGCTGGACCTGGCCGAGTGGCTGCAGGCTGGGCCGGGCGCTACGCCACCGCCAGCAGGGTGATGCTGGACGCCGTGGCGCCGCCATGGGCGATGCGGAGCGTGATGATGCGCTCGTCCTCCGCCCGCGTCTCGTGCGGCCCGGCGCCAGTGCCGGGGTTGACGGGGTAGGCGGGAAAGCAGGCGCCGGCGACCGACACCCGCAGCGCATGCCCGGCTGGCACCGTGGCGCAGGTGGCGCGCATCGTCACGCCCACCCGGCCGGACGCGGACGCGCGTCGGTGCCCCTGGGTCAGGTTCCACGCCCGCCCGTCCGGCGCCACCATCGACAGCACGGCCGACAGGTCGAAGGAGGGCTGGTCCGCCTCCACCCACAGCTCCGCCGTGACCCGTCCGCACAGGAACAGCGGCGCGTCGAGCGGCGGCGCGGTGAAGCAGGCGACATCGGCGCGGTCGTCCACCGCCCGGCGGTCCTGCATCCCGCCGGGCTGCCCGGCGTGGCCGCCCAGCATGGGCGCGGGGCGCCAGGGGTCGTGCACGATGTGATCCGCGCCCGCCGGGCCGGGTTCACCCGAGAGCGTGCCGTCGGTCGTGGTGGCGCCGGCACGTCCCCCGCCGCCGAGGTACAGAGCCATCGGCGACAAATCCGGCCAGTCCCGCAGCCCGTGCCACACCCGGGCGCCCAGGTCGAACAGCGTGAGCGCCGGCCCGGTGTCGGAGTCCTGGTCCTTTAAATGGCGGTCGAACCACGCCACCTGCGCCGCATCGACGGGGGAGCTGGCCGCCGGCCCGAAATCGACCGCGCCCACCTGCCGGCCCCAGGGCTGGTGCGTCCACGGGCCGACCAGCAGGCGCTGCGCCGCCGGGCCGCGCGCCGCCGCGGCATGACAGTCGAGCGTGCCCATCAGCATCTGGTCGAACCACCCGCCCACGTGCAGCATCGGCACGTCCAGGGCGTGGCCGGCCAGGCGTGCCCGGGGCGCGATGGCGTCCCAGTACGGGCCGGGCGACGGGCGGCTGAGCCAGGCTGGGTAGTGCGACAGGTGGCCGTGGCGGCGCATCACCTCCGGCATGGCGCGGCCCGGCTCGTGCAGCGGCGGGTTGCGGGCGGCGGCCTGGAACGCCGCGGCGGCGGCCGCGTCCCCGTCATGCACCGCGCGCAGCCAGCCCATCTGCGCGCCCCAGCCCAGGCC
>CAXTTB010000402.1:0-3968 GCA_964246905.1 uncultured Acetobacteraceae bacterium
CCGAGGTCGGTCCCCACAACGGGTTCATCTCCCACGAGGAGATGCTGGGGTCCGTCGATCCGTTGGGAGTATAGAACATGGACGGCTGCCAGGTGCCCGTGGTGCCGTTGTCGAGCGACAGCGTGTTGAACTCGTCGTCAAAGGTCGGCTTGATGCTTGCCGGGGCGGTGGTCGCGGCCATGGCGGGTCTCCATCAATTGGCAGGGTGCGAACTGATAGAACATAACGTTAATAAAATAAAATGTGCAACGCCGTGACGCCGCAGCCAGGCGACATTCAGCAAGTGAAAGACAAAACTTTAAATACTGCCGCTTTCGCTGACAAAGTTGGTCCTTGACTATTCAGCACCACGACTTAAAGATCATGCTCCAAGGCGTCTCCTTATGAGTGCGCACCCTCTTTTTCCAGACGGTGCGCTCTGTTTTGCGGCAGCGGCCGATGCTGAAATTGCGACTTGATCCCAGCGGCGCAATGGGCGAAACCGCCACCGTCCAGCCCGATGATCCCCGGCCCAATTATTCATTGCGCGTTAGCAAAAAAAGTCGTTTGATCGCGTTGCAGCAAAAATCCCGTTTGACGCGAAACCGGCAACCAGCTTCGAATTGGCCCCATGTCCGACCCCCTGTATCACGCGACCCCTGCGCCATGACCTACGTGAGCCGCAGCTTCGCCGCCGCCGCGCCGGCCAGATCCGTCGTCCAGCCCTACCATGAGCTGTCGGTGCCTGCGGCGATCCTCCATGCCCTCACCTGGCAGGCCATCGGCACCTTCGGGCTGATCTGCCACATCATCCTGGTCAAGGAGGTCAACCCGGCGTGCATCTTGGCGTGCATGGCCGGGCTGGCATGGCTCGCCTTCAACAAGCCCTTGCCGGCGTTCATCGTCTTCATGCAGATCCTGCTGTTCCAGAACGTCCTGGTCTCGATCTTCAGCCCGGGCATGAGCCACAACAGCTACGTCGCCCTGTCGGGGTCATCGTTCATCGCCGCGGTGGTCGTGGCGGGAGCGTTCTCCGTTCACCTCCTCCGCTCGAACGACAGCGGGACCAAGCGGCTGAGCCAATACGGCCTTGCGGCGATCGCCGTCGCCGCGGCCTACATGGCCATGGGCGCCGCCCTGCAAGGCCCGGTCGGCGCCATCATCTCGTTCCGGTCGGTTTCGGCCATGCTGTTCAGCCTGCTGATCGGGCTGCGGCTGGGGTCATCGTGGGGCTACCGCACGGCTGCGGTCTGCTTCCTGCTCGCCGTGTTCATGGGCCTGGTGATGACGTGCTTCGAGATCGCAGACCCGGTTTGGTACCTGGACCTGGTCAACGCGCGGGACTTCTTCAACCTGAAGAACGACGGGCTTCTGGCCGACAGGTACCTGTTCGACGTGCATTCCGTGATCGAGACGCAGACGGGCGCCTGGTTCAACTCCCCCCTCGTCTCGGGCGGCGAGGGCAGCTTCCGCTTCGGCGGCCCCAACATGCATAGCATCAGCTACGCCTACGTGCTTTCGATCACCGAACTGGTGCTGATGAGCCTCGGCCGGTTCGAGCTGGCGCTCGTCCTCGTGATGTTCAGCATCAGCGCCGGGGTGAAGGGGCCGACCGTGCTGTTCGCGATCACCACCGCCTTGTACATATTGTGGTACCTGACGCGGAACCGGCGGCTGCTCGTTGCCGCCGCCCTGGGCTTCTCGGCCTTCTACGTCATCTACGGCATCCGGACCGGCATCCAGATCGGCGACTTCCATTCTCTGGGCTTCATGGGAGGCGTTTACGGCTTCCTGTCCAACCCGCTGGGCCACGGGCTGGGGGCGGGCGGCAACCTGGGCACCACCGTGTCCAAGGCGTATTGGGAGAAAATGCAGCACGCCGGCGCTGCCGATGTCGGGCTGGAGAGCGCGGTGGGCGTCATGCTTTACCAGATGGGCGTCGGAAGCGTCGTGGTCTTCGCCGCCTTGGTCAAGCTGCTGCAAAAGGCGCCGTTCGGCGCGGCGCCCCGGTCCGGCAAGGCGCCGACCGGACTGTTGTTCATCGGGCTTTGGATCGGCCTGACCAACGGGGTGTTCCAGGAGGAAGCGTATTCGCCCTACGCGGTCGGCCTCCTGGTCCTGTTTTGCGCCATCCTCGCCGCCAACGGGCGACGCCGGGCCATCGTCCATGAGCGGCTGACGGCCTGACACAGCCGGGTCCCTGAGCGCCCTGCTTGCGGCCAGGCCGCGCCACGGAGCCATCGCCCAGCAGCCCTCAAGCCTGCGCGCGGGGACGAAGGTGCCGAGACGTGGCGAGCCTTCCGGTTCGACCTATGCAGCGTTTGCGGCGAAGGCCCTACGCCAGAAACGATCTTGATGCCGGCCGCCGGTCAGGGCGGCTGATGCGGATCCCGCGCGCAGCGAAAGCCGCTTGCGTCAGCGCCCGAATATCGGGCGGCCTGACCGGCGTGGGGCGCTGAACGCCGGCTGCATGGGCCGCCGGAACCAAGCGGGCTGCGCCCTGCCATCGCTTGATCGGACGGCGTCATTCCCCGCAGCCATTGCGCGTGCCCGGCCGTTGGTCGCCTTCTCGATCATGCGGCCCAGCCCGAACAGCATGTACGGCACGACGAACAGCAGGAACACGGCGCAACCGAGAACGAGCAGCATGGCAATCCCTTTCGCCCCATCGGGCATGATATGCTTCAAAGCTGTGACGCCCGCCCGGTTTGCAAAGGCTTGACCTCCAAGCATCCCGTGCGGCGTCCTCCTGTCGCCAGCGCCGGGCTGCGCCCCTATATCGGGTCCCATGCCGATCCTGCTCCTGCTGTTCATCCTGACTTCCATCGCCGCGGCCGCGCTCGACTTGGTGCTGCGCGCCCGGCAGGCGGCCCACGTGGCGCGCCACCGCGGCACGGTGCCGCCGGGCTTCGCCGACGCGGTCAGCCTGGCGGAGCACCAGCGCGCCGCCGATTACGAGCGGGCGCGGCTGCGCCTGGGTGCGGCGGCGTCACTGTTCGGCCTCGGGGTGGCGCTGGGCTGGGCCGTGTTCGGCTACGACGCGCTTTATGGCGCCGTCGAGCAATGGGTCCCGCGCGGCCTCACCCGCAGCGTGCTGTTCCTGGTCGCGGCCGGGACGGTGTCCACCGTACTGGGCCTGCCCTTCGCCATCCTGCGCACCTTCGGGGTGGAGCAGCGGTTCGGCTTCAATCGCATCCGGCCCGGCGCCTTCGCGCTCGACAGGCTGAAAGGCGCCGCGCTGTCCCTCGGCCTCGGCGTGCCGCTGCTCTACGGCCTGCTGTGGCTGATGCGGCAGCCCGGGCCTTGGTGGGTCTGGGCGTGGCTGGGCCTCGTTCTGCTCATGCTGGCGATGATGGACGCCTTTCCGCGCTGGATCGCGCCGCTGTTCAACCGCTTCACCCCGCTCGACGGCCCGCTGCGCGACCGGATCGAGGGCCTGCTGCGCCGCTGCGGATTCCAGGCGTCCGGCCTGTTCGTCATGGATGCGTCCCGCCGCTCCGCCCACGGCAACGCTTACTTCTCCGGCCTGGGCCGGAGCAAGCGCATCGTGCTGTTCGACACGCTGATCGCCTCCAACAGCGAGGCGGAGCTGGAGGCGGTGCTGGCCCACGAACTCGGCCACTTCAAGCTGAACCACATCCTGATCGGCCTGGCGCAGACCGTGGTGCTGCTGTTCCTGGGCTTCTTCGCCATCGGCTGGCTGTGCCGCCAGCCCTGGCTGCTGCCCTCCTTCGGCATCACGCATCGGGACGACGCCCTGGCCTTGGTGGTGGGCGTGCTGGTGGTCCAGGCAGCCGGGCCGATCCTGGGCATCGCAGGCAACTGGCTCAGCCGCCGCCACGAGTACCAGGCCGACGACTTCGCCCGGCGCATGGTGGGCGCGGAGCCGATGATGTCGGCGCTGGTCCGGCTGTCCCGCGACAACGCCAGCACGCTGACCACCGACCCGCTCTACGCCCTGGTCAACTACAGCCACCCGCCGGTGCCGC
>CAXTTB010000403.1:0-3965 GCA_964246905.1 uncultured Acetobacteraceae bacterium
CTCGATGGTCTGGTCGGTGATGCGGGCCTCGATCACTTCCCGCACCAAGCGGTAGGGCACGGAGTAGAAATGTCCATGCACCTCGACGTGGTAGTCCAGCCCCGCCCGGCAGCGCTTCCACTCGGCATAGGCATACGGCTCGGGCGGCAGCGGCAGCAGGGCGGCGCGCTCCACCGCCTCGAACAGCGCCCGGCGGCTCGTGCCCAGATGGCGCAAAGGACGGTCGTTGAGCGCCATGATCAAGTCGCGCAACGCGGCGTTCAGCTCGGCGAGTGAATGGAACCGCTGGTTCCGCAGCCGGGCCAGCACCCAGCGCTGCACCACCTGGACGGCAACCTCCACCTTGGCCTTGTCCCGCGGCCGACGCACCCGGGCGGGCAGAACGGCCGTGCCGTAGTGGCTGGCCATGTCCGCGTAGGCCCGGCTGATGCCCGGCTCGTAGCGGCACGCCGCGGTGACGCGGGACTTGAGGTTGTCGCACACGACTTGCCGGGCGACGCCGCCGAAAAAGGCGAACGCGCCGACATGGCAGCCGATCCAGTCCGGCAGGCTTTGCGTCCAGCGCGCCTCGGCATAGGTCAGGCTGGACGCGCCGAGCGCGGCGACGGAGACCTGCGCCTGACGGATCTCGCCGGTGGCGGCGTCGATTACCTCCACCGTCTGCCCGGCGTAGTCCACGAACATGCGCTCGCCGGCCGGGTGCGTTTGGCGCATGGTGGGCGACAGCCGGCCCCGCCAGGCCGCGTGCAGGTCGCAGAACCGGCTGTAGCCATACCCCTCCGGCTGCCCCGCACGGTCTTCCTCCCACAACAGCAACAGGGTCACGCCGGGACGGCGCAGCTCGGCGTGGATGCGCGCCCAGTCCGGCTGCGGCCGCGCGCAAACCGCGGAGCGGTTTCGCAGCGACGGCTCGGCCGCAAAGGGTGGACTGAACAGGCGGCGCTCCAGCGCCGCGTCGTCCAGCCCAGGCGGCACCGGCCAGGTGATGCCGACCACGCCGGCACGGCGCAGGTATTCGGCCACCGTGTAGCGGCTGACGCCGACCATGGCGGCGATCTGGTGGCCGCTGTGGCCGCAAACATGATGGAGGCGAAGCACTTCTCGAACCTGACGCATCGGCAGTCTCTGGCCTGGCATGGCGCTCCCCGGGGTTGCCCGGAGAGACCGTGCTCTTGGTGGATGACTGCTCGCGAACCGCGCCGCCCGACCCTATTCAGGGGTGGCTGGGTTGCCTCGGAACGGGTGGCTGGCTTCGGTCGGAATCACCGGCTGGCTTGCGTCGGATTGCCCGGCTGGGTTCCGTCGGAATACGCAGCTATGGCGAGATTTGGATCACCCATATCGTTTTCCTTTGATCGGACAACCGCCGCTGCTGCGGCTCCAACCGTTGGGATCGGTTCGGTCAGACCGCATCGACCAGCACGATTTCGGTATCGGCGAGCGCCGCGATGCGAAGCGTGCGCTCGTCGCGAACGGCCGCGCCGTCACGCGCCTCCAGCAGCACGTCGTTGAGCGTGACGCGCCCGCTGGTAGCGACGAGATACGCCTTGCGCCCCGGTTCCATGTCGTAGGTGACGGACTGGCCGTTGGTCAGCGTCGCCCCGAGCACGCGAGCGTCCGCGCCAATGGCGAGCCCATCGGCGTCCTCGGCAAAGCCGCTGGCCAGCACCATGAGGCGACCGGCGCGATCGCTTTTGGGAAACGGCTTGGTGCCCCAGCGGGGTTCGCCGCCGCGCTGGCGAGGGTGCAGCCAGATCTGGAAGATTTTGGTCCGTTGATCGGGAGCGCCGACCTCGGCGTGCTGTATGCCCGTGCCCGCGCTCATCACCTGCACGTCGCCAGCATCGGTGCGGCCTTCATTGCCCAGGCTGTCGCGGTGCAAGACATAGCCTTCGCGGACATAGGTGATGATCTCGACATCGCGGTGCGGATGCGCGGGAAAGCCGGTGCCCGGCGCGATGTCGTCGTCGTTCCAAACATACAGATTGCCGAGCGCCTTGTGCGCCGGATTGCCATGGCTGCCGATGTGGAAGTGATACAGCGCCTTCAGCCAGCCGAGGTCGCCGCCGCCCAACTCGGAGACGGGCCGATGTTCGATCACGACCGACCTCCTGCGTTCCGGCGAGCGTCCAGGCTGAAGGCGCCAGCGCCGAAATGCACGATCTGGAGCAGCCCGCCGGCGATCATGAGGTTCTTGAGGAAGTGGATCATCATGTTCTGGTCGGCGAAATTCCGGTGGAAGAACACGGCCGTGACGAAGCACCAGACGACCAGTGCGGCGGCGACCGGGCGGACGCGCCAGCCCAGCAGCAGCAGCACACCCAGACCGACCTCGACGGCGATGGCGATGGCCGCACCCAGCGGCGCGAGCGGGAGGCCAGCACCAGCGATCATGCCGGTGGTCGCGGCGTAGGCGAGGATCTTGGTCAAGCCGCTCATGGCAAAAATGCCGCCGATGAGGATGCGGCCGATGGCGGGAAGGTAGCGGGTTCTATCTGTCATGAAATCGGTCCGTTCAGGCGGCGGCAAGCTGGACGGCGTCGCGCTCGGCAGCGTCGATGGGCCGTCATTGGTTCTTGGGGTGACGTTCACGCCCTCAGCTCCAAGGCTGCTGGCATCGACGGGGAGAGGCTTCATCCAGGTGTCCCTATACAGGCGCAGTCCGACGGCTCGGACGGGAGTGCGCTATCGTCCTCCCGATGATCTGAGGATCTCAATCGGAGGTCAGAAGTCGCCAACAGGGCAACAGACTGTTCCACTGGTGGTCCAATTGTTTGCAATTGGATGATTGTGCGCGTAATTACGCATCCCATGGGGATGGCAGGCGTCGGTGCAGAACCTTGATGACGTTCTCTGTTTTGCTGCCGTGGCGGAGCACAACGGCTTCTCCGCCGCTGCGCGCTCGCTCAACCGCCCAAAGTCGAGCATCAGCCGCCATGTCGACCGGCTGGAGGCGCGGTTGGGGGTCCGCCTGTTGGAGCGAACTACCCGAAAGGTCCGGCTAACCGAGGTAGGCAGCGAATATTACGCCCGCTGCCGGGCGGCGCTCGACGATCTGGACGGCGCGGACCGGGATGTCGCGGTCCATCGATCCGATCCGGTCGGCATCGTTCGCGTAACCTGTCCGACCGGCATAGCACGACAGGTCATGCCGCGCATCATGCCGGGGTTCCTCACGCGCTACCCAGAGGTGCGCGTCCAGCTCCAGGCGACGAACCGCGCCGTGGATCTCATTCAGGAACGGATTGACGTCGCGATCCGCGCCCGCGTCCAACTGCAAGACGAATCCCTGACGATGCGCCGGCTGGGAGCGAGCCAGCTGATCTTCGTAGCCAGTCCGGGCTTCGTCGTCTCCCATCCCATTCCGGCCGACCCGGCGGGCCTTGCCAGACTGCCGTTCCTGAGCTTTCGAGAACAGCCGGAGCGACAGACATGGACCGTGCGGGGACCAGAGGGCAACTCACGAACGATCACGTTCGACCCGATACTCTGGACCAGCGAGTTCGACGTCCTCATAGAGGCGGCAGGCACGGGCAGGGGCGTCGCGCTGCTGCCGGCCGAGGTGGTGCAAAAGGTGATCGCCGCAGGGCAACTGGCCCGCGTGCTGCCCGAGTGGCATTCAGAAGACGTGACGATCCACCTTGTCTTCCCGACCGCGCGTGGATTGCGACCTGCGGTCAGAGCATTCATCGACTATGTCGCCGCCACCTTCGACACAAGCGTGGCCGGACGTAGGGGCTGAACACTTGTTAACACTACCTGGGCATTTTCTGATAGAAAGTGAGCGATTTCAACAATTTAGCAAATATCCTTCCAAGCACGCAAATCATTGAATAGATTACGGAAATCAGCAGTTCTGCCCAGGCAGTGTTAAGCATACTTCAGTTTACACGGTGCAGGCCAAGTCGCCTTATAAGCGTAAAAACGGCCAACTTGCAGAACGATGTCCCACCCGTGCCCTGACG
>CAXTTB010000404.1:0-3959 GCA_964246905.1 uncultured Acetobacteraceae bacterium
ATCTGAACCTCAGCGCCGGGCGCCACGAAGTCCTTGCCCGTCCACGATCCCGTCGTCACGACCTGCCCGGCCCGCAGCCCGCCGGCCCAGCGCGCGCCGTGGTTCGCGAGCCAGGCCAGCAGCCGCGGCATGGCGCCGCCGGGGTTGGCCCGGCACCGCTTCATCTCCTGGCCGTTCACCACCAGCGCGACCTGCTCGGCCGCCCAGTCGATGGAGTCCCACCCGGCAGCCGCGGGGCCGACGACCAGGCCGAAATGCGCCAGGCTGTCGGCCAAGGCCGAGAGCGGGTCCACCCGGTCCGGATCGACGTAGCGGCTTTGCAGCACCTCGATGGCCGGGTGGGCGGAGGCGATGGCGGCCATGACCTCCGCCTCGCCATAGGCGGCGTCGCGCGGCGGCAGGTCGTGGGCCAGCGTCACCGCGATCTCCGCCTCGACGCCCGCGTCGGTGCAGTGCTCGGTCGGGACATGGCCCGGGCTGGCCTGGAGGCCCGCAGCCGGCAGCGGCGCGCAGGTGAACGGCCCCGTGGGGTGGGGCGAGCCGACCTTCCAGCCGCCGATCCCGCCCAATTCCGACATGATGGCGCGCTGGACCAGGTAGGCCTGCTCCTCCGTCCTGGGCCGCATCGCCTCCGGCAGGCTGTGCAGCTTCTGCGTGGGGTCGCGCCGCGCGCTCAGCAGCAGGCGGGCCGCGTCGTGGTGGCGATCCATCTCAGGGCGTCTCCGGGAAGGCAGGGGCCATCGGTCGTTCCAGCATCAAGGCGTCTTGACCTTCGCACCGCGCCCATGCCTTGTCCATTTCGCGGAAGGAGACCCGGCATGGACGAAGGCGTGTTCAAACACAGGCATACCGGCCACGCGCCCAGGGCAGTTGTGCCCGGCAGCCGCGCCTGATGCAGCGGTTCCCACAAATCGTCCGCGACTGGCGCGGCCTGCCGGAGGCGCTGCGCGGCGCCGCGGTCGCGCTGGGCAACTTCGACGGCGTGCACCTGGGCCACGCCCACGTGCTCCGCGCCATCCACGCCGCCCGGCCCGGCAAGCCCCTCGCCGTCCTGACCTTCGAGCCGCACCCGCGCGAGCTGTTCCGCCCCGACGACCCGGCCTTCCGCCTCACCCTCTCGGCCGAGCGCGCGGCGGCGCTGGCGGTGCTGGGCGTGCAGACCGTGTACGAGATGCCGTTCGACCGCGGCTTCTCGCTGCTGAGCGCCGAGGCGTTCGTGGACGAGGTGCTGCATCAGGGCGTCGGCGCGGCGCACCTGGCCTGCGGCCCGGATTTCGCGTTCGGGCACCGCCGGGGCGGCGACATCGGCTTCCTGGCCGCGCGGGCGGAGGCGCTGGGCATCGGCCTCACCGTCGTGCCGCCGCTGGCCGACGCGCAGGGGCCGATCAGCTCGACCCGCATCCGCCGCCTGCTGCAGGACGGCTACCCCGAGCGCGCGGCGGCGGAGCTGGGCCGGCCCTGGGCGGTGCGCGGCCCGGTGACGCACGGGGAGAAGCGCGGGCGCACCATCGGCTTCCCCACCGCCAACGTGCCGCTGGGCCGTCATCTGGAGCCGGCGCGCGGCGTTTACGCCGTCGAGGTGCGCCTGCCGGACGGCGCCGCCGTGCCCGGCGTCGCCAACATCGGCCGCCGCCCCACGGTGAACGAGGGCACGGAGAGCCGGCTGGAGGTGCACCTGTTCGACTACGACGGCGACCTGTATGGCCAGGAGATCGCGGTGGCGCTGCGCAGCTACCTGCGCGCGGAGCGCAAGTTCGCCTCCTTCGACGACCTGCGCGCGCAGATTGTTACGGACGCGGACCAGGCCCGCGTGCTACTCGCGGAGCTTGACCCGGCGGGGCCGCGCTCCGCATAACTCCTTGGTGGCCCGTCCCCACATGTGCGGGCCGGCCTGAGCGCCGGGACATGATCGACGCGAACCCTCCGCAACCTGGACCGGACCCGATGCCAGACACCAACAGCCCGCCCCCCAACAGCGCGCCCGACTACCGCTCCACCGTGTTCCTGCCCGCCACCCCGTTCCCCATGCGCGGCGACCTGCCGAAGCGGGAGCCGGACCTGCTGGCGCGTTGGGACCGCATCGGCCTGTGGGACCGCACCAAGGCGGCGATGGCGGGGCGGCCCTCCTTCGTGCTGCATGACGGGCCGATCTACTCCAACGGCCACCTGCACATCGGCCACGCGCTGAACCGCATCCTCAAGGACGTGGTGATGCGCGCGCACCGGATGGCGGGGGAGGACGTGGACTACATCCCCGGCTGGGACACCCACGGCCTGCCCATCGAGTGGAAGGTGGAGGAGGAGTACCGCAAGTCCGGGCGCGACAAGGACGCGGTGCCGGTGCTGGACTTCCGCGACGAGTGCCGGCGCTACTCCGCGCACTGGCTGGCGGTGCAGACGGCGGAGTTCCAGCGGCTGGGCGTCACCGGCGACTGGGCCGGGCGCTACGCCACGATGGACTTCGGGTCGGAGGCGGCGATCGCCGGGGAGATCAGCAAGTTCCTGCTGAACGGCGCGCTGTACCGCGGCCTGCGCCCGGTGATGTGGAGTCCGGTGGAGAAGACCGCGCTCGCCGAGGCGGAAATCGAGTACCACGACCGCACCAGCGACACGGTGTTCGTGCGTTTCCCCATCCTGGGCACGGGTCTCCTGGGCACGGGTCCGCTGGCCGGAGCCGCCGTGGCCATCTGGACCACCACCGTCTGGACCCTGCCGGGCAACCGCGCCGTGGCCTATGGGCCGGAGATCGACTATGCGCTGGTTCATGTGGACGGCGTGGCGGAGGGATCGCTCGCCCGCCCCGGCGAGCGCCTGCTGATCGCGCTTGCCCTGCTGCCGCAGGTCTGCACTGCCGCGGGGATCGCGACGCACCATGTCGAGCACGTCTATAAGGGCGCGGAGTTGGCCGGGCTGGTCTGCGCGCACCCGTTGCGCGGCCAGGGCTACGACCATGACGCGCCGCTGCTCCCGGCGGAGTACGTGACGACGGACCAGGGCACCGGCTTCGTCCACACCGCGCCCGCGCACGGGGAAGAGGACTTCCTGCTCGGCCGCGCCTTCGGCCTGGAGGTGCCGGAGGCGGTGGGGCCGGACGGGACGTATGCCGCCTGGGTGCCGCTGTTCGCCGGGCTGCACGTGTTCAAGGCGGCGGCGCCGGTGGCTGCCGCCATCGAGGCGGCGGGCGGCCTCCTGGCGCGCGGCACGCTGCTGCACTCCTACCCGCACTCCTGGCGCAGCAAGGCGCCGGTGATCTACCGCGCCACCCCGCAATGGTTCATCCGCATGGACGGCCCGGAGGCGATCCGCGCCAAGGCGCTGGAGGAGATCGCCCGCATCGCCTTCGTGCCGGAGGCCGGGCGCACCCGGCTCGCCAGCATGGTCGCCGGGCGCCCGGACTGGTGCATCAGCCGCCAGCGCGCCTGGGGCGTGCCGATCCCGGTGTTCGTGGAGCGCCGCACCGGCGAGCCGCTGCGCGACCCGGCCGTCGTCGCCCGCATCACCGCGGCCTTCGAGGCGGAGGGCGCCGACGCCTGGTACAGTTCGCCGTCCAGCCGCTTCCTGGGCAACGGCCGCGACCCCAACGACTACGAGCAGGTCATGGACATCGTGGACGTGTGGTTCGAGAGCGGAAGCACCCACGCCTTCGCGCTGGAGGCCCGCGGCGGGCCGTGGCCGGCGGATCTCTACTTGGAGGGCAGCGACCAGCACCGCGGCTGGTTCCAGACGAGCCTGCTGGAAGCGGTCGGCACCCGCGGGCGTGCGCCCTACAAGGCGGTGCTGACCCATGGCTTCGTGCTGGACGAGAACGGGCGCAAGATGAGCAAGTCTCTCGGCAACGTCACGGCGCCGCAGGAGGTCACGGACAAGCTCGGCGCCGATATCCTGCGGCTCTGGGTCGTCAACTCCGACGTGTCGGAGGACCTGCGCATCGGGCCGGAGATCCTGAAGCAGCAGGCCGA
>CAXTTB010000405.1:0-3958 GCA_964246905.1 uncultured Acetobacteraceae bacterium
GCCAGCAGGGTCCTTGCAGTCCTGGATCGCCGCGCCGCAAGGACAGCCCGCAATGACGGGGAGAAGCCAGAGCAAAGGGCCGTTGGCATCATCCCGGGACCAAGCACCTAGACCCGGGCGAGGAAGGCGGCGCGCATCGGTTTCAGCAGGGCCAGCGCCAGCACGGCCGTGAGCAGGTCGGCGCCGATGGCCAGGCCGAACACCGGCGACCAACTGCCGGTCTGCTCGTGCAGCAGCGACGCCATCGGGCCGCCGAGGATCGCGCCGATGCCCTGGGCAATGTACAGGCAGCCGTAGTTCTTGGTGGCGTGCGTGGCGCCGAACGTGTCGGTGAGCGTCGCGGGGAACAGCGAGAAGATCTCGCCCCAGCCGAAGAACACGACGCCGGACAGCAGCACGAACAGCACCGGGCTGCCCGCCGTGGCGAGCCAGGCGGCCATCGCCAGGCCTTCCAGCCCGAAGGCCAGCGCCATGGTGTTCTCCCGCCCGAGGCGGTCGGACACCCAGCCGAAGAACGGCCGGGTCAGGCCGTTGCAGAAACGGTCGATGGTCAGCGCCAGCGGCAGGGCGGCGAAGCCCCACACCGCCAGCTTGGCGATGCCGAAGTCCCCGGCGAAGGCGCCGATCTGCGACGTGACCATCAGGCCGGAGGTGGACATCATCGTCATCATCGCGAACATCAGCCAGAACACCGGGCTGCGGAGCATGGACGCGGTGTCGAGGTCTGCGGCCCCGCCCGCGAGCCGCGTCGGCACTGCCGTGGCCGGCGGCGCGCGGAGGCCGAGCGCCGCCAGCACCCCGACCGCGCCGAAGACCAGGCCGAACTTGAGCAGCGTCGCCTGGTAGCCGTCCGCTGCCAGGCTGTCGGCGATGGGGAAGGTGGTGACGATGGCGCCCATGCCGTACCCGGCCGCGACGGCGCCGGCCGCGAAGCCGCGCCGGTCCGGGAACCAGCCCACCATCTGCCCGACCACGCCGATATAGACGATCCCGGTGCCCAGGCCGCCCAGCAGCCCATAGGTCAGGTAAAGCCCAGTCAACGAGGTCGCGGACGCGGCCAGCACCCAGCTCAGCCCGGTCAGCCCGGCGCCGAACGCGATCAGCCAGCGCGGGCCGAACCGTTCCACGAGCCAGCCCTGGAACGGGCTGAAGAAGGTTTGCAGCACGACGAGGATGCTGAACGTGACCTGCACGCCGGCGGCCGTGGCGCCCAGCGACGCGCCGAGCGGCTTGGTGAACAGGGTCCAGACGTATTGCGGGCTGGAGATCGCCATCATGCAGACCAGGCCGAGGCCCAGTTGCACCCATCGCGTGCTGGCGACGGGGACGGCGGCGGTGGGTCGAAGCGTTGCGCTCATCATGGTTCCCGGGACGGTTCGCCCCGGGACACGCAAGGATGGTGCCAGGCCGCGGCCGCGTCGGACGCTACTCCGCCGGCGCGGCGGTCAGGCGTTTGGCCGCGTCGCAGATGTTGGCCAGCGTGTAGGGCTTGCTGATGAACACGTCCCGGGCGGAGGCGTCCGTTTCCTCGTCCGGGCCGCCGGTCATGAAGATGATGGGCAGGTTGGGCTGGCTTTCGCGCGCCCTCAACGCCAGGGCATGGCCGTTGATCGTGCCGGGCAACTGGATGTCGGTCAGCAGCAGGCTGATTTCCCCGGATCGTTGCAGGAGCGGCAGCGCGGCATCCCCGGTTTCGGCTTCAAGGACCTGGAAGCCCTCATCGCTGAGCGCCTCGACCAAGGTGAGGCGGACAAGGAATTCGTCCTCGACGACAAGTACCTTGGACTGCTTGCCATCTGCATCCGACATTCCTTCACCCTCGCGGGTTCACGATGCGTTGGCAAGATGTTTGCACCGTTCTCACGATCAAGCGACCGTGACCAAATGAGCGTGAAGCCCTGGTCAAAACAGGTTCGGCGTCGATCCGAGTGTTGCCATCGGCCGGAGACTGCCGTAGCGGTACGGGCGTTGCGCCGCAGCCGGGCGAGGCATAACAGCCTGCGCCCAACACCGACGCCGGATGGCGCGGCATGGAGTTTCCCCGATGCGCTTGCTCCCGACGGTCCTCTTGCTCGCGGCGTCCCTGTCCGGCCCGGCCTCGGCTGGCGGCCTCGCCATCGTGCTGAACTCGGGCGACGCGACCCTGAGCGTGCTCGACATGGCGCGGGAGACGGAGCTGCGCCGGGTGCCGGTGCTGCGGGAGCCGCATCACGTGGCGCTCAGCCCGGACGGGTCGGAGCTGCTGGTCGGCGACGCGGGCGCGAACGAGGTGCTGTTCCTCGATTCGCGCACCGGCGAGATCCGGCGGCGCCTGCCGGTGGCCGATCCCTACCAACTGGCGTTCAGCCCGGACGGCAAGTGGCTGACCGTGACGGGCCTCGCGCGCAACCAGGTCGATGTCTATGACGCCGCCAGCATGGCGCTGGTCAAGCGGTTCCCGCTCAGCTCGATGCCGAGCCACGTGGCCTACGCGCCGGACAGCAGCATGGCCTACGTGACCCTGCAGGGCACCAACCGGCTGACGGCCATCGACCTGCGTCGCCAGGCGGTGGCCTGGACGGTGGAGGTCGGCGCGACGCCGGCCGGGGTGATCTGGCTCAACAACAAGGTGCTGGTGGCCAACATGGGGTCGGACCACTTCGCGGTGGTGGACCCGGTCGATGGCCGGGTCGAGCAGCGCATCCGCACGGGCCGCGGCGCGCACCAGTTGTTCCTGTCGCCCGACCGCAAGACGCTGTGGGTCAACAACCGGGTGGAAGGCACGACGGTGGCGCTGGACGCGGCGACGCTTGCGGTGATCCGCATCTACCGGGTGCCGGGCGGGCCTGACTGCATCGACTTCGCACCGGACGGCAAGCTGTGGATCACCCAGCGCTTCATCCAGAAGGTCGGCGTGCTCGACCCGGCGACCGGCGCCCTGCAGTCCATCCCGGTCGGGCGCTCGCCGCACGGCATCTTCCTCACGGCGGCGCGATGACGGACCCGTTCAGTCTGGCGGCCGGATGGCTGACCGAGGCCGTGCTGCTGCCGGCCTTGTATGCGGTCGGCGGGATGGAATGGGAGGAGGTCGCCTTCGGCTGGGCGCTGTTCGCCTGCTATGGCGTGGCGCAGGTCGCGGTGACGTTCGCCGTCTGCCTGCCGCTGGAACGCTGGCGTCCGGTGGAGCGGTGGCCCGACCAGAAGGCCGTCTGGGTGGACGTGCTCTACACCCTGCTGTCCCGGGTCGGCGTGCTGCCGCTGGTGACGTTCGTGCTGTTCTACCAGCTCCAGGTGACGCTGAACGGGTGGCTGTCCGACCACGGCTGGGTGCCGCCGACGCTGGAGCGGCTGGCGCCGGCGCTGCTGGGGCACCACCTGCTGACCTTCTTCCTGTATGCCGTGATCCTCGACTTCTCCGAGTACTGGCGGCACCGGCTGTCGCACAGGTTCGGCTGGTGGTGGGCGCTGCACTCGCTGCACCACGCGCAGCGGCAGATGACGTTCTGGTCCGACGACCGGAACCACTTGCTGGACGACCTGATCGGCTTCGTGTGGTTCACCGTTGTGGCGCTGTTGATCGGCATTCCGCCCATGCAGTTCCCGCTCCTGGTGCTGCTGCTGCGCTTCCTGGAGAGCCTGTCGCACGCCAATGCCCGGCTGTCGTTCGGCTGGCTGGGCGAGCGGCTGCTGGTGTCGCCGCGCTTCCACCGCTCGCACCACGGCGTGCTGGCGGCGGGGCAGCAGAGCGCCAACTACGGCGCGATCCTGCCCTGGTGGGACGTGCTGTTCGGCACGGCCGACTTCGACCGCGCCTACGTCCGCACCGGGGACCCCTCGGCGGAGGAGGCGCTGGCGACCGGGAGCTACGTCCAGCAGCAATGGGCCGGGCTGCGCCGCATGGCGCGCCTGGCCGGCTGGACCGGTCCCCGCCGGGCCGGGATCCTCAAGCGGGGACATTGAGCGGCAGCCCGGCGGGGAC
>CAXTTB010000406.1:0-3955 GCA_964246905.1 uncultured Acetobacteraceae bacterium
ACCAAGTACCGCGGCCTGCTGAAGCGGCGGCTGACCCCGGTGCGGATCGACGGCCCGGTGCCGCCGCCGGGCACGCCGGTGCTGCGGGCCGGGGTGGAGGTGGGCGCGATGCGGTCTGCCGTGGCTGGCCTCGGCCTGGCGCTGCTGCGGCTGGACGCCATCGCGGGCGAGGGCCTGGCCTGCGGCGACGCCGCGCTGCACCCCGCGCCTCCCGCCTGGATGCAGTTGGCGCCGGTCAGGCTGGCGGGCGCGCAGCCGGCATAGCCAGTCGGCGCCCGACCCAATCAGGGCGGGGCAAGGCGGCATGGGCCTCCGCCGCCGCCGCGATCAGCCCGGCCACTTCCGGCAGGAACGGCACGACGCGGCGGGTTTGCAGGCTGACGTGCAGCAACATGGCCTCCTGCTGCGCCGCCACGGCGCCATCGGACCGCCGCATCTCGTGCGCCAGGTGGATACGCTTGCTGTCGGCGGCGACGATCTGCGTCGCGACCCGAACCTCATCGCCCAGCAGAAGCTCAGCCTTGTATAGAATATGGCTCTCAGCCGCGAAGGTGCCGTGCTGGGTACGCTCGCGGTAGGGCTGGCCGAGGCCGATGGCGGCCCACAAACGATCGATCGCGCCGTCGAACACGACGAAGTAGTAGGCCATGTTCATATGGCCGTTCTCGTCGATCCATTCGGGACGCACCACCGCGGCGTGGCCAGTGAACGGGGCGGGGATGCCGCCCCGTTCGATGCACGTCATGCGTCAGGCGTTGTTGTCGAACCCGCCGCCGGAGTCGAACCCACCGGAGTCGAAACCACCCCCGCCGCCGTCGAACCCGCCGGGGTCGCTGCTTTGGTCGTAGCTGGCCTGCTGGGTCGGGTCATTGAACCCGGAGCCGTCGTCGTAGCTCGCGGGCTGACCGCCGCCGGCGAAGGGATCGGCGCTGGCCTCGTTGGAGTAGCCCGCGGTCGGGTCCGTGCCCGCGCCGTCGAACGCTGTCGTGGAGCCACCTTCGCCGCCGCCGAACATGCCGGTGCCGCTGCCGCCATGCCCGCTGAACGCGCCCATCAGGGCGTTGCCGACGAACATGCCGCCTGCGACGCCCGCCGCCGTGGTCAGCGCCGAGCCGAGGAAGCCTGACCCGCCGCCGCCGCCGAACATGCCGGGCTGGTAGCTGGGCGGATACTGCGGCTGGGGCGGCGGCGAGGTCGGCTGGAACCGCTGGCCGCCATAGCCGCTCTGGCCAAAGCCGCCGCCCTGCTGCTGCCCCTGGCCGCCGCCGCCGCCGAACAGGCTGCCGAAGAAGCCCTTCTGCTGCTGCGGCGCCTGCTGGCTGGCCTGCTGCGCCGCTTGCTGGGTCTGCTGCAGTTCCCATTCCAGGCGGCGGATGCGGTTCTGCGCCTCGGCGAACGCGGCTTCCTGCACCAGCGCGGTCTGCGTGATGCGGTAGCGCGCTTCCGGGTACTGCTGGAACTGCTGCGCGATGAAGGCATCGGCGTCGCGGTCGAGCGGCGGCAGGGCCGGCTGCGACTGCGGCACGCTGCCGCCGGGTCCGGCGAGGAAGCCGCCGCCCTGCGCGCCTTGCGGCGACCCGGCGACCCTGGCGATGAAACGGGCAATAAGGTCGCGTTCTTCGTTCGTCATGAGACTGTCCGCGCGTTTGTTGCAAGGGACGAATTGGCCCGCGCCCAACTCCGGTTCAAGTGGCCAGGTTCAGGTGGCCAGGCGCAGGCGTCGCCACTCGATGACGGGGCAGCGGTCCTCGACGACCTGCAGGCCCGCCGCCCGGCCCGCGGCGACGGCGGCGGGGTCGCCCACCCCAAGCTGCAGCCACACCGTGCGGGCGCCGAGCCGGATCGCGTCCGCCATCACCGGCGCCACCTGGTCGGACGCGCGGAACACGTCCACCATGTCGAGCGGCCCGGCCTCCTCCAGCGTCGCCACCACCGGCCGCCCGTGCAGCGTCCGGCCCGCGAGGCCGGGGTTCACCCCCACGACATCGAAGCCGCGGGCGACCAGGAAGGCCATGACGCCGTGGCTCGGGCGCTCGGGCTTGTGGGAAGCGCCGACCACGGCGATGCGGCGTGTGGTGAGGAGGATGTGCTGGATCGGATCGGTCATGCCCGCCTCAACGCCTGAGTGCGCGAGCGGCTGCTTCCCCAACCGCGGCGGCACCCTTATGGTGCATGGGACCATGACCGCATCGCCGCCCAGCTTCCAGGACATCATCCTGCGTTTCCACGCCTTCTGGGCGCGACAGGGCTGCGTGATCCTGCAGCCCTACGACGTGGAGATGGGCGCCGGCACCTTCCACCCGGCCACCACGCTGCGCGCGCTCGGCCCCCGCCCGTGGCGCGCGGCCTATGTGCAGCCGAGCCGGCGTCCGACCGACGGGCGCTACGGGCAGAACCCGAACCGGCTCGGCCATTACTATCAATACCAGGTGATCCTGAAGCCCAGCCCGGCCGACGGCCAGGCGCTGCTGCTCGACAGCTACCGCGCCATCGGCCTCGACCCGCTGCTGCACGACGTGCGCTTCGTCGAGGACGACTGGGAAAGCCCGACGCTCGGCGCCTGGGGCCTCGGCTGGGAGGTGTGGTGCGACGGCATGGAGGTGACGCAGTTCACCTACTTCCAGCAGATGGGCGGCATCCCCGTGGCCGTGCCCAGCGCCGAGTTCACCATCGGGCTGGAGCGGCTCGCGATGTATGTGCAGGGGGTCGAGAACGTGTACGACCTCGACTTCAACGGCGCCGGGGTGAGCTACGGCGACGTGTTCCTGCGGTCGGAGCGGGAGTACAGCGCGTACGGCTTCGAGCGCGCCGACACCGCCATGCTCGGGCGCCATTTCGCCGATGCGGAGGCGGAATGCGCGGCCCTGCTCGCAGCAAGCCTGCCGCTGCCGGCCTACGACCAGTGCATCAAGGCGAGCCACCTGTTCAACCTGCTCGACGCCCGCGGGGTGATCTCAGTGACGGAGCGCGCCGCATACATCGCCCGGGTGCGGACGCTGGCGCGCGGCTGCTGCGAGGGGTGGCTGGCGGGGGACGTGTCGGTTGTTTCTGCCTGATCGGCGGATTATCCTCAATCCATGGGCACACAGCTTAAGATCGACGGCGACGAAACCTACGCACTGGCGGCGGAGCTTGCAGGCCTGCGCGGGGAAAGCATCGAAGCCGTGGTGAACCGGGCCTTGCGGGAGGCTTTGGAGCGGGACCGCAAGGCGCGTGCTGACGATGTTGCTCGGGAAGACGCCGAGAAATTCATTGCAGAAATCCGGGCGATCACGGCAGACATCAGAAGCCATTTGAAGCATCCGCTGCCGTCCTCGGACCATAGTTATCTTTACGACGACGAGACTGGCCTGCCGCTTTGATCGTGGACAGCTCCGCGTTGATCGCGATTGTGCTGAGTGAGCCGGAGGAACCTTTGATGCTGGATGCCCTCGTGCTGGCGGCATCACGCAAGATCAGCGCCGTGACCTGGTTTGAGTCCCATTTGGTTGTCGAGGGCTTGCAGCAGGACCCCATTGCGCAAGTCCGCTTTCAAGATCTTCTGGGTGCGCTTCGCCTGGAGACTGTGGCGGTGGACGAGGGACTCGCCCGCATTGCCCGCACCGCGAACCTGAAATACGGGCGCGGGCGCGGCCATGCAGCCCGGCTCAACTTCGGCGACTGCTTCTCCTACGCGCTGGCCAAGCAGACCGGCGAACCCTTGCTGTTCAAGGGCAACGACTTCAGCCAAACCGATATCATCGCGGCCCTCCCCTGATGCCCGACCTGCTGCTCGAACTGTTCAGCGAGGAGATCCCCGCGCGGATGCAGGCGCGGGCGGCGGACGACCTCGCGCGCCTGCTGGCCGAGGCGCTGGCCCCGCTCGCGCCCGCCGACGTGCAGACCTTCCACGGCCCGCGCCGCATCGCGCTCGCCGCCACGGTGCAGGGCAGCGTGCCCGCCCGCAGCAGCAGCG
>CAXTTB010000407.1:0-2159 GCA_964246905.1 uncultured Acetobacteraceae bacterium
CACCGCCTCCGGCCCGATGCGCCGATAGTCGCGGCGAGCCATCGCGCGGGACAGCAACCGCCGGCCGCCGCCCCCCGCCACGACCGCCACCCCCAGCAGCCCGGCCGCGAGCCAGAACGCGGCCCGGCCCGCCGGCGCCGCGACGTCCGGCCAGCGCGGCAGGCGCCCCGCTGCGTAGGCGATGGCGCCGACCACGATGCCGAGCGCCGTGCCGAAGAACGGCAAGGCGCGGTGCACGTCCTCCTCCGCCCCGATCTCCTGGCGGTAAAGCTCGGCAAAGGTGGCGAGCAGCAGGGCCGCGGTGTCGAGGCTGTCCGCGGACGCGGCAGGCCGCTGTCCGGACATCTGGGGCTACGCCCCGAACACGATCTCCTGCGCGCCCTCCCAGAGCGTCTTCTTGCCGAGCGTCGCCAGGTCCTGCACCCCCTCCGTGATCGTCAGGAAATGGTTGCCCGCGAGCTGCCCGGCCTTGCTGGCGAAGCAGCAGGCGCCGTAGCTCAGCAGGATCTCGGTCTCGCTGACGCTGCCGGCGTGCAGCAGGATCTGGCCCGGCGCCGGGTAGGAGGTGGCGTTCTCATACGGCAGCCCGGTGTCGAAGTCGCCGAGCGGAATCCAGCAGGCTTCCCCGCTCCAGCGCACATGGATGATGCGCTGGCGGTAGGGCAGCAGGGCGCGGAACCGGGCGCAGGTCTGCGGGGCGTCGGCGTCCTCGAACCGCGCGGTGAAGGCGAAGCCGCCCGAGGCGATGCGGATGGTGTCCAGGGTGCGTCCTCCGGTCAGGTGCCAGTCAGGTGCCAGTCAGGTGCCAGTCAGGTGCCAGTCAGGTGATGGGCTTCTGCCGCTCGACCCCGCCCGGAGGCGCCAGGCCGCGGCTGCGCAGGCAGGCCAGGCGCGCGTCCTGCTCGGCCGCCTTCAGCTTGTATTGGTCGGCCGCCAGGAGGTACTCGCTGCCGGCCCCCTTCATGATCAGCAGCTTGACCTTGGGATCGTTGTACACCGCCGCGTCGCAGGCCCGGTCAGCCGGCGGCTCCGGCACGCCGCAGCCCGCCAGCAGCGCCAGCAAGACCAAGGCCGCGCCCCGGCTCGCGACGCCACCGTCCATTCCCCCGTCACTCACCCCTGGGCCACCCAGTCCTCGATCAGGCGGCGGGCGATGCTGTCCTGCGGCGGCACCGTGAAGCCGTGGGCGCCGGGGTCGCGCAGCTCGGCGCGGGAGAACCAGCGGGCGTCGCGCAGCTCGTTGGGGTCGATGGTGATCTGCTCCGTCAGCCCCTCCGCGTAGAAGCCGAGCATGATGCTGGACGGGAACGGCCAGGGCTGGCTGCTGTGGTAGCGCACCTCGCCCACGCGGATGGCGCTTTCCTCGAACACCTCGCGCGCCACCGCCTCCTCCAGGCTCTCGCCCGGCTCCACGAAGCCGGCGAGGGTCGAGTACATGGTGACCTTGGGGAACCGCGTCGAATGGCCCAGCAATGCACGGCCGCCGCGGTGCACCAGCATGATGACGGCCGGGTCGGTGCGGGGGAAGTGCTGCGCCTGGCATTGGGTGCAGGACATCGCGTGCCCGGCGCTCCGCGGCTCGCACCGCCCGCCGCACACGCCGCAGAAGCCGTGCCGGGTGCGCCAATGCATCAGGCCGCGGGCATGGGCCAGGATCGCGGCCTCGTGGGCCGGAAGGCCGGGGCCGAGCCGCCGCAGGTCCTCGAACCGCGCCAGCCCCTCCGGCAGCAGCGGCAGCGGGTCGTCCACGGTGCTGACATCGACCGTGAACACCGCGGCGCCGTCCTGCAGCCCGAGGAAGGCCCACGGCCCGCCAGCCAGGCGCAGCGCGCTGGCCGCTTCCCCGGTGAGGAACACCGCCTCCGGCCGGCCCTCGTCCAGGCCGCGGAACAGGGTGCGGGCACGCCACACCGGGACCCAGCGGCTCCCCGGGTCGGCCAGGCGGCCGGCGACCCAGGCCTCGTCCGTGCGCCGCCCGTCCGCGCGGTCCAAGGGGCTGCCGGTGTAAACGTTGGGGCGGCTGGCGAGGATGACTGACATGCCCGCCGGATTTCGCATGGGGCCAGGCTCGTGCCAACCCCCGGGACTATCGTCTGAGAAGGAAGGGGGGGGGGGGGGGGGGGGGGGCGCGGCGGGGGGGCGGGGCCCCGCCGGCGGCG
>CAXTTB010000407.1:2169-3934 GCA_964246905.1 uncultured Acetobacteraceae bacterium
GGGCCCACCCCCGGGCACATCCGTCTTCCAAGCCCGCCCACGGGGTTGCCCCCGGCCCCCCCGGGGGGCGCCCGCCCCCAGGCCCCAATTGCTTGGAGGATGCCTCGCCAACCCCGGGGCTTGTGCCGACCCCGGGATACCGTGGTATGACAGGCGCGGGAGGGCGGCGGCGGACGGGCGCCTCGCCAACCCGGTCAGGTCCGGAAGGAAGCAGCCGCAACGAGTTCATGCTCGGGTCGGTGTCCGGCCTCCCACCCTTCTCCAACCTCCGTCGGCGGCAGGAACCGGGCGCATGTCTGGCTTTGCGGATGACATCTTGCCCGAGCCGCCGCCCGCCGGCCCCGGGCTGTTCGGCGGACCCGAGCCGCCCGTCCCCGCATCGCCCACGGCTGGGGCGCCCACGCCCTACCGCGTGCTGGCCCGCAAGTACCGCCCCACGACGTTCGACGACCTGATCGGGCAGGAGGCGATGGTCCGCATCCTCCGCAACGCCTTCGCGCAGAACCGGGTGGCCCATGCCTGGATGCTGACGGGCGTGCGCGGCGTCGGCAAGACCACGACCGCCCGCATCATCGCCCGCGCGCTGAACTGCGTGGGTCCCGACGGCACGGGCGGACCCACCGCCGACCCCTGCGGCGCCTGCCCCAACTGCGTCGCGATCCTCGCCGACCGCCACCCCGACGTGGTGGAGATGGACGCCGCGAGCCGCACCGGCGTGGACGACATGCGGGAGGTGATCGACGCCGCCCGCTACCGCCCGCTGCAGGCCCGCACCAAGGTGTTCATCGTGGACGAGGTCCACATGCTGTCCCGCAACGCCTTCAACGCGCTGCTGAAGACGCTGGAGGAGCCGCCGCCGCACGTGAAGTTCATCTTCGCGACCACCGAGATCCGCAAGGTGCCGGTCACGGTGCTGTCCCGCTGCCAGCGGTTCGATTTGCGCCGGGTGTCGGTGGCGGAGTTGGTGGGGCAGTTCGGGCGGATCGCGGCCAAGGAGGGCGTGGCGGTGGCGCCGGACGCGCTGGACCTGATCGCCCGCGCGGCGGACGGCTCGGTGCGGGACGGGTTGTCGCTCTTGGACCAGGCCATCGCGCAAGGGGCAGGGGGCGCCCCTATCGACGGCGCGGCCGTGGCCGACATGCTGGGCCTCGCCGACCGCTCGGCGGTGTTCGACCTGATGGAGGCGGTGATGGCCGGGCGCCCGGACCAGGCGCTCTCGGTCACGGACCGCGCGCATGAGCGCGGCGCGGACCTCGGCCTCATGCTGGGCGACCTCCTGGACCTCACCCACACCCTGACCCGGCTGAAATCCGTGCCCGCGCTCCGCGACGGCAACGAGCTGCCGGAGGCCGAGCGCACCCGCGGCGCTGCGCTCGCCGACCGCCTGACCATGCCCGTGCTGGGCCGCGCCTGGCAGATGCTGCTGAAAGGCACGCAGGAGGCGGAGCAGGCGCCGGACCGCCGGGCGGCGGTGGAGATGGTGCTGATCCGGCTGTGCTACGTGGCCGACCTGCCGCCGCCGGGCGAGCTGGTGCGGCGGCTGACGGACGCGCCGCCGGCGGCCCCCCGCGCGCCTGCCGCAGCACCGCCGTTCGATGGGGGTACGGTCCGCGCCGTCGCCAACGGTGCCGCCGCGCCGCTGCCCGACCCGGCGCCGATGCCCGACCCGATGCCGTCCGGCCCGCGCCTGTCCAGCTTCCGCGATGTCGCCATGCTGGTGGCCGAGCAGCGCGAGCCGATCCTGCATGGCCTGCTGCTCCATGCC
>CAXTTB010000408.1:0-282 GCA_964246905.1 uncultured Acetobacteraceae bacterium
TGCATCCCGACCTTGCGAGCCGCGTCCCCGCCGGCACGGTGGCGATTGCGACGGCCGATCCCTATGCGGGCTGGGCGCGGGTCGCCGGCCTGTTCCATCCGTCGCCGCCGGTCCGCCCCGGCGTGCATCCGTCCGCCGTCATCGCGGAGGGCGCGGCATGCGACGCCTCCGCCGAGATCGGCCCGCTGGCCGTGATCGGCGCGCGCGCGGTGATCGGGCCGCGTTGCCGGATCGGTGCGGGCGCCGTGATCGGGGAGGCCGTGTCAATGGGGGCGGACTGCC
>CAXTTB010000408.1:292-3932 GCA_964246905.1 uncultured Acetobacteraceae bacterium
GACCGGACGCTGCCGCTGCACGGGGTGGCGCCCCTGCAAACGGCCGGGCCGGCGCATGTCAGCTTCCTCGACAACCGCCGCTACCTGGACGCGCTGTCGGCGACCCGGGCGGGTGCCGTGATCGTGCATCCCGACCTTGCAGGGCGCGTGCCCCCCGGCACGGTGGCGATCGAGACCGCCGATCCCTACGCGGGCTGGGCACGGGTCGCCGCGCTGTTCCATCCGCCGCCGCCTGTCCGTCCCGGCGTGCACCCGTCCGCCGTCGTGGCGGAGGACGCGGCGTGCGACGCTTCCGCGGAGGTCGGCCCGCTCGCCGTGATCGGCGCGGGCGCGGTGATCGGGCCGCGTTGCCGGATCGGCGCGGGCGCGGTGATCGGGGACGCCGTGTCGATGGGGGCGGACTGCCGGGTCGGCCCGCTGGCCAGCATCAGCCATGCGCTGCTGGGCGACCGGGTGTATGTCTATCCAGGTGCCCGCATCGGGCAGGAGGGCTTCGGCTTCGCCACCACGCCGGATGGGTTCCTGACGGTGCCGCAGCTTGGCCGCGTGCTGCTGGAGAACGATGTCGAGGTCGGGGCGAACAGCACGGTTGACCGCGGGTCGGCCACCGACACGGTGATCGGCGCCGGGTCGCGTCTCGACAACCTGGTGCAGATTGGGCACAACGTGCGGCTAGGGCGGTGCTGCGTCGTGGTGGCGCAAGCCGGGATCTCCGGCTCGACTGTGCTCGGGGATTTCGTGGTGATCGCGGCGCAGGCCGGCTTGACGGGGCATCTGAGGATTGGGCGCAAGGCCAGGATCGGCGCGCAGGCGGGCGTGATGGCGGACGTGGACGCCGGCCTCGACGTGATCGGCAGCCCGGCGCAGCCGAGCCGCGAGTTCTTCCGCGGCGTGGTGGCGCTCCGCAAGCTGGCGCGCCCGCAGCGCCGGGCTGGCGGCGAGGCAGCAGGCGGGGAACCAACCAAAGAGGGGCCGAGTTAGATCGATATGGATGGCACGCCCCCTTTGCCCGACGACGTCGCGCCCAAGCCCTCGCTGAAAGCGGCCCTGCAGCCGGCGGAGGTGCTCGACATCAAGCGGATCATGCACGCGATCCCGCACCGCTACCCGATGCTGATGATCGACAAGGTGGTCGATGTCGTGCCGGGCAACTCGGCGGTCGGCATCAAGAACGTGACGGTCAACGAGAACTTCTTCCAGGGCCACTTCCCCGACCATCCCGTCATGCCCGGCGTGCTCATCATCGAGAGCATGGCGCAGACCGCGGCGGTGCTGGTGGTCGAGTCGCTGGGCGCGGACGCCGCCGGCAAGGTGGTGTATTTCATGACCATCGAGAACGCGAAGTTCCGCCGTCCGGTGGTGCCGGGCGACACGCTGCGAATCCACGTCACCAAGAACCGCCACCGCGGCAATGTGTGGAAGTTCAGCGCCGTGGCCCTGGTCGAGGGTGTCTCGGTGGCGGAAGCGACCTACGCCGCCATGATCATGGACAAGTAGTCGCAACGTCCGGCAACAATCCTTGTGTTGGTGCGTGCGGCTCCGTTCCGTTACGTATGGCGCATAGGGCCGGGCATCCTCCGGCTGAAACGGAAGCCGTTGCATGATCCTGATGCCCCGACCGCTTGACGCCGCCCTGCCGCAGCCCGCAGCCGTGCACCCGACTGCGATCATCGAGCCGGGCGCGCAGTTGGGGGCGGGCGTGGAGGTCGGGCCGTGGTGCCATGTCGGCCCGGCGGTGGTGATCGGCGACGGCGCCCGGCTGGTGTCGCACGTCGTGGTGGACGGCGACACGCGGATCGGGGAGGGGGCGCTGCTCTACCCGTTCTGCACGGTCGGCCTGGCGCCGCAGGACCTTAAGTACCGCAACGAGCCGACGCGGTGCGAGATCGGGGCGCGCACGCAGGTCCGGGAGCATTGCACCATTCACCGCGGCACCGTCACCGGCAGCGGCGTCACCCGGGTGGGCGCCGACTGCCTGCTGATGGCCGTGGTGCACGTCGCGCATGACTGCGAGATCGGGGACGGCGTGGTGATCGCCAACAACGTCGTCATGGGCGGGCATGTCGCCATCGGCGCGGGCGCGGTGATCGGCGGCGCTGCGGCGCTGCACCAGTTCGTCCGCATCGGGCGCGGCGCCATGGTGGGCGGCGTGTCGGGGGTCGAGGCGGACGTGATCCCGTTCGGCAGCGTCATCGGCAACCGGGCGCGGCTTTCGGGCCTGAACGTCATCGGGCTGCGGCGCCGGGGAGTGGACCGCGCCGGGCTGCACCGGCTGCGGGCGGCGGTGCGGCTGCTGTTCGGGGCGGAGGGGGTGTTCAGCGCACGACTGGCCGGTGTGCGGGAAACCTATGGCGACGACCCCATGGTGGCCGAGGTGCTGGCCTTCATCGACGCGCCGAGCAAGCGCGGCCTGATCCGCACGGCAGCCACCGTGCTGGACGACGATGCGGCGTGAGGCAACAACGGCGGCCGTGCTCGGCCTCCAGTGCCTATTGCCCTGACTAGACCCGTGCAGGCCGAGCCTGCACCGCCCCCGCCAAGCGGGCGGCAGGTGGGATCAGTGGATCGCCAACCCCGCCTGGAGCCGTTCGGCAAGGCCATCGCCCCTGCCGGCGGACACCTCGAGATGGCAGGTATTGAGCGCCTGCTGCAACGCGGCCGAGGTTTGATCCAGCCGCAGGATGGACGCTTCCTCCGCCAGCATTCGCAGGCACTGTATGAACCCGTTGGACGTCGCCAGAACCTCATCGTCACCCATGAAGCACCTCTTGTTAAGATCATGTCGCAGTGACTGGTTCAGTAAGTCAGTGAAGGCCCACAAAGCGCAATGAAAAAAAGCTGGAAGCCGGCGCATTTAACGGCGCGTCACCGCGCTTTAACGGGATTTTCAGCATTTGGCGCGATGTTGGCGTTGCTGTAGCCGATGGGCATGGCGACGCTTGGCATCCTGGCGGGAGGCGGGCCGTTTCCCGGCCGGGTCGCCGCCGCCGCCATGGCCGCGGGACGGGGCGTGTTCATCGTGGCGCTGCGGGGCTTCGCGGAGGCCGCCGTGGTCAACCCGTTCCCCCATGCCTTCGTCCGGATGGGGGCGGCGGGCGAGATCCTGGCGCGGCTGCGCGCGGCCGGGTGCACGGAGCTTGTGCTGGTCGGGCCGGTCCGCCGCCCGCCGCTCATGGACCTCCGTCCCGACGCCGAGGGCGCGCGGATCATGGCCCGGATCGGCCGAGCCGCCTTCGCCGGCGATGACGGGCTGCTCGCGGCGGTGGTGCGCGTGCTGGGGGAGGAGGGCTTCCGCGTCGTCGGCGCGCACGAGGTTTTGACCGAGGCCGTGGGGCCGCGTGGCCAGATGGGCCGGATGGCGCCCGACACCGCCGCCCTGGCCGACATCGAGCGCGGCGCCGCCGTCCTGCGCGCCCTGGGGCAGGCCGATGTCGGCCAGGCCTGCGTCGTGCAGCAGGGCGTCGTGCTGGCCGTGGAGGCCATCGAGGGAACGGACGCCATGCTGGCCCGCGCCGCCTTCCTGGCCCGGCCCGGACCCGGCGGCGTGCTGGTCAAGCTGGTGAAGCCCGGGCAGGACCGCCGGGCGGACCTGCCGACCATCGGCCCGGCGACCCTGCGCGCCGCCGCCCAGGCCGGGCTG
>CAXTTB010000409.1:0-3918 GCA_964246905.1 uncultured Acetobacteraceae bacterium
CTGGTGATGGTGGTGCTCTCGACCGCCGCCTCCATCCGGTCCGCCGCGGCAGCCGGATCGTCCCCCGGCCGCAGCACGAGGGGGGGAGCGGTCATCAAGGTGCCGACCTTCAAGACGGACGCCACGTCGATATGCTCGACGAAGCGCGCGACGTAGGGCGTGGCCGGGTTCGCCAGGATCGCCTCGGCGGTGCCGGCCTGCACGATGGCGCCGTCCTTCATCAGCACGATGCGCCCGCCGAGCGCGATGGCCTCGTCCAGGTCGTGCGACACGAACACGACCGTCTTGCGCAGGCGGCGCTGCAGTTCCACCAGCTCCTGCTGCATGTCGCGGCGGATCAGCGGGTCGAGCGCGCTGAACGCCTCGTCCATCAGCAGCACCGCCGCGTCCGCCGCGAGCGCCCGCGCCAGGCCCGCACGCTGCTTCATGCCGCCCGACAGCTCGCTCGGATAGCGCGCGTCCCAGCCTTTCAGGCCCACCAGCTCGATGGCGCGCATGGCGCTGTCGCGCCGGGCCGGCTTCGCCATGCCCTGGATCTCGAGGCCGAACTCCACGTTGCCCAGGATGGTCCGGTGCGGGAACAGCGCGAAGTGCTGGAACACCATGCCGAAGGTCTTGCGCCGGAACTCCCGGAGCACCCCCGGCGCCATCGCGGTCACGTCGGCGCCGCGGACCCGGACCGTGCCGCTGCTCGGCTCGATCAGGCGGTTCAGGCAGCGCAGCATGGTCGATTTGCCGCTGCCGGACAGGCCCATGACCACCAGGATCTCGCCTTCCGCCACGTCGAAGCTGACGCGGTTGAGGCCGACCGCGGTGCCGGTCCGCGCCAGCACGGCCACCCGGTCCTCGCCGGCTTCGAGCATCGCCAGTGCCTCCGCCCCGCGGTCGCCGAACACCTTGCTCACGTCCCGCACCTCGATGAGCGTGGGCCGGGCGCCCACGGACGCGGCTGCGGGGGTGCTGCCTGGCCCGATCTCGAAGTTGAAGGGTGCGAGGGGCATCATCGGTCGATCACCAGGTCTTCGAGGGGGCGGCTGCAGCAGATCAGCACCATGCCCTGATCGACCTCCCGCGGGCGGATGCCGCCGCCGTGCCGCATATCGACCCGGCCGGACAGCATCCGGCTCTTGCAGGTGCCGCAGACCCCGCGCGTGCAGGAGGACGGCAGGCGCAGCCCGGCCGCCTTCGCCGCCGCGAGCACGGTGGTGCCGGGCGGGCAGGCGACCACCTTGCCGGACTTGGCGAAGGTCACGCTGAACGTCGCTTCCGCCACGGCCTCGGCGGCGGCGACCTCCTCATGGACCGCCCCGGGCAGCGCCTCGAAGCTGAAGCTTTCCTCATGGTAGCGGCTGCGGTCGAAGCCCGCCTGGTCCAGCAGCGCCCGCACCCCGGCCATGTAGGACGCCGGGCCGCAGCAATACACGTCCCGGTCCATGAAGTCCGGCGCCAAGAGGCCGAGCGCGCGGGCGTCGAGCCGCCCGACCAGGCCGGGCCAGCCAGGCTCGCCCTCAGTTCTCTCCACCACATGCGCCACCCGCAGGCGGGGCAGGCGGCGCGCCATCAAGGCAAGCTCGTCCCGGAAGATGATGTCGCGCGGCGAGCGGGCGCTGTGGACGAACACGATGTCCGGGTCCTCGGCCTGGTCGAACAGCGTCCGCGCCATGCTCATCAGCGGCGTCACCCCGCTGCCGCCCGACAGGAACAGCAATCTCGCGCCCGACGCACGCGGCAGCACGAAGGTGCCGGACGGCCCCGTGGCGCGCAGGCGCACGCCGGGCCGCACGTGGTCGTGCAGCCAGTTGGACACCGGGCCGCCGCGCACCCGTTTCGTGGTGATCGACAGGGTTTCCGGCCGCGTGGGCGGGGAGGAGATCGTGTAGCAGCGGAACACGGTCTTGCCGCCAACCGGCAGCTCCAGCGTCAGGAACTGGCCCGGCTCGAAACGGAAGCGGCAAGGGCGGGCGGCCGCGAAGTGGAAGCTCCGCACGTCGTGCGTCTCCTCCGTCACCGCCCGGCACACCAGGTCATCGTCGCAGTCCACGCCCCAGACCGGGAGCGCGTCGCCGGTGATCCGCGGCGGGTCGCCGATCAGCATGGGGCGCTGGCCAGGGTGCCGTTCCGTCGTGCCGCCGTGTCGATCATTGGGGGCCACTCCGGAAATGACGATTATGCGACAAAAACAGACGCAATGCTGTTATGCGGATGACGCAAATGCTTGTCGCAAACCGCCGTTTGCCTTGCACCGCAGCGACGCTCCGGGATGGCGGTCAGGCGTACTGGCGGCGTTCCGGCGGCATCAGTCCCGGGTTGATCGGCGCCCGCCCGGACGCTGGGCCGGCGGCTGCGGCCCGGGTGGATCGGTGCAGGCTGGGCGGGTGGCCGAACGCGGCGCGGAACTGGCGCGAGAAGTGCGCGCCGTCGGCGAACCCGGCCTCCACCGCAACTTCCGTCACGCTCAGCCCCGTGTGGTTCAGCAGCCAGCTCGCGTAGCGCAGCCGCAGCTCGCGGTAGGCCGCCGTGGGGCAGAGGCCCAGGACCTGCTGGAACCGCCGCTCCAACTGCCGGGGCGAGAGGCCGACCCGGCGCGCCACCTCGTCCATCGGCAGCGGGGCGCCCAGGTTCTGCTCCATCGTCAGCAGGGCGCGGTGCACCTTCTCGTCGGACGGGGCGCCCTCGCTGGCAATGGGCGGGTGCGGCTGCGCGTCGTCGGCGCCGCGGATGCGGCTGAGCAGCATGACGTGCTGCGCCTTCTGCGCCTGCGCCGGGCCGACGTGCCGCTTGATGAGATGGACCGCAAGGTCGGCCACGTTGCTGCCGCCGGAGCAGGTGATGCGGTCGCGGTCCACCAGGAACAGCCGGTCGGCCACGGCATCCTGGTCCGGGAACTCGTCCTTGAAGTCCTGGTAGTGGAACCAGCTCACGCAGGCCCGGCGCCCTTCCATCAGGCCCTCTCGGCACAGCAGGAAGCTGCCGGTGCAAACGCCGACCAGCGGCGTGCCGGCGGCGGCGGCTTGGCGCAGGTAGGCGCGCGCCGCCGGGTCAAGCGCCGGGCCGTGCCGCAGCAGGCCGCCGACCACCACGACGTAATCCAGCCCGCCCAGCGGCAGCAGCGCGCTGGTGGGCGTGACCAGCACCCCGCAACTGCTGCGCACCGGGTCCATGCGCGCCGCCATCACCGGCCACTGGCAATGGATCGGCCGCGACAGGTCGCCCTCGTCGCCGGCCAGCCGCAGCGCATCGACGAACAGCGAGAACGCCGAGAGGGTGAAGTTGCTGGCGAGGATGAAGCCGACCCGCAGCGTCGGCCCGCCGCCGTCCGTCACCCGCCCCTCTCTGTCATCGACCCTGGCCGGCGCGCAGCCGCTCGATGTACCAGGTGCAGAAGGCATCGACCATGTACTCGGCCGGGGCGTAGGGGCCGGGTTCGTGCGCCGTGCTCGCGGCGCCGGCCTGCGCCATCTCGACGAAGCCCGCGTCCTGCGCGTTGGTCGCGCGCCAGACCTCGGTGAGGCGGTCCACGTCATAGTCCACGCCCTCCACCGCCTCCTTGGCCACCAGCCACGTCGTGCGGACCAGGGTGCGCCCGGGCGCCAGGGGAATGGCCGCGAAGGTCACGGCGTGGTCGCCCAGGAAGTGGTGCCAACTGTTCGGCTGAGTGTGCAGGTGCAGCGCCCCCATGCGCGGCTGGGTGAAGCCGGCGACCAAGCGCCGGGACGCCTGGCGCGCGTCCATCGTGTAGCTCTCGCCGGGTCCGTCGAGCGCCAGCCGCTCGGTGCGGAACCCGGTCGGGCGTCCGTGCAGGTCCTCCAGCGCGCGCCAGGGCAGGAGGGCTTCGTCCCAGATGGCCTCGAACTCCGCCTGGGTGCGGAGGAACCGCTGGTAGTCCTCCGCCTGCGCCGGCGTCACGTCGGCGGCCGA
>CAXTTB010000410.1:0-3907 GCA_964246905.1 uncultured Acetobacteraceae bacterium
CCCTTAATGGAAGGGCATGGCAGGCTGGACGGACATCGCGTGGGACGGATGGGTGGCGCGGCTGCCCTCCGAATGGCGGGCTTACGCCGTGCTGGCGCGGCTCGACCGGCCCATCGGCGCGTGGCTGCTGTTCCTGCCGGGGCTGTGGAGCATCCTGCTGGCCCGCCCGCTGGATGGGCAGGCGGCGTGGCTGATCCTGTTGTTCGGGGTTGGCAGCGTGGTGATGCGCGGCGCGGGCTGCGTGGTCAACGACATGTGGGACCGCGACATGGACCGCCGGGTGACGCGCACCGCCGGGCGCCCGCTGGCGAGCGGCGCGCTGCGGATGCGGCAGGCGGCCGGGTTCCTTCTCGTGCTGCTCAGCATCGGGCTGCTGATCCTGCTGCAACTGAACAGCCTGGCGCGGGCGCTGGGCGTCGGCTCGCTGGTGCTGGTGGCGCTTTACCCTGGCGCCAAGCGGGTGACGTGGTGGCCGCAGGCGATGCTGGGCATCACGTTCGGTTGGGGCGCGCCGATGGGCTATGCCGCGGCGTCCGGGCGGCTGGACGGGGCGGCGCTGGCGCTGTACGCGGCGGCGTTCATGTGGATACTCGGCTACGACACGATCTACGCCCATCAGGACCGGGAGGACGACGCGCTGATCGGCGTGCGCAGCACGGCACGGCTGTTCGCCGGGCGGACCCGGCCGTTCCTCCTGGCGTGCTACGCGGCGACGGTCGCGTTGCTGGCCGTCGCGGGCTGGCTCGCCGGGTTGGGGCCTCTGTTCTTCCTGGCCCTCCTGCTCCCGGCGGCGCTGCTGGCCTGGCAGGTCGTGACGCTCGACATCCATGACCCCGCCGGCTGCTCGCGGCGCTTCCACCTGAACCGGGAGGCCGGGCTGCTGGTCGCCGCCGCGGTCCTGCTGGGCCGGCTATGACGCTGGTCCGGCAGTTCCTCGCGTACTACCGCCCGCACCGGCGCCTGCTGCTGCTCGACTTCGGCTGCGCCGCGGTGTCCGGCGTGCTGGAACTCGGCTTCCCCATGGCGGTGCGCGCCTTCATCGACCGGCTGCTGCCTGCCGGCGACCTGCCGTGGATACTGGCCGCCATCGCCGCCCTGCTCGCGGTGTACGTGGCGAACGGCGGCCTCACCGCCATCATCAACTACTGGGGCCACGTGCTCGGCATCAGCATCGAGACCGAGCTGCGCCGCCGCGCCTTCGACCACCTGCAGAAGCTCTCCTTCCGCTTCTTCGACAACCAGAAGACCGGCCACCTGGTCAGCCGCCTGACCACGGACCTCGTGGACGTGGGGGAGGTCGCGCACCACGGCCCCGAGGACCTCATCATCGCGCTGCTGACCTTCCTCGGCGCCTTCGCGCTGATGGCGCGGATCAGCCTGCCGCTCGCCCTGGTCGCGGCGCTGGTGGTGCCGCTCGCCATGGGGATCGTGGCGCATTACGGCGGGCGCATGGACCGGAGCTGGCAGGCGCAGTTCCGCCGCATCGCCGGCTTCAACGCCCGCATCGAGGAGAACGTCGGCGGCGTCCGCGTCGTCCAGGCCTTCGCCAACGAGGAGCACGAGCGCGCCCTGTTCGCCACCGAGAACGCCAGCTACCAGGCGGAGAAGCTGCGCGCCTACGCCGCCATGGCGGTGAGCCTGGCGCTCAACTACCTCGGCATGAGGCTGGTGCAGATCGTGGTCATGCTGGCGGGCACGGCGTTCATCGTGCGCGGCGGGCTGTCCATCGGCGACTTCGTGGCCTTCCTGCTGCTGGTCGGCGTGTTCTACCGCCCGCTCGACAAGATCAGCGCGGTGATCGAGACCTACCCCCGCGGCATCGCCGGCTTCCGCCGCTATTTGGAGTTCCTGGCCATCGCGCCCGACATCGCCGACCGCCCGGACGCCATGCCGGCGCCCCCCTTGCGCGGCCATGTGCGCTACGACCGCGTGACCTTCGGCTACGAGCCGGGCCGCCCGGTGCTGCGCGACATCAGCCTCGACATCCGCGCGGGCGAGACGGTGGCGCTGGTCGGGCCGTCGGGGGCCGGCAAGACGACGCTCTGCTCCCTGCTGCCCCGCTTCTACGAAACCGAGGCGGGCGCCATCACGGTGGACGGCATCGACATCCGCGCCATGACCCGCGCCTCGCTCCGCCGGCAGGTCGGCATCGTGCAGCAGGACGTGTTCCTGTTCGCCGGGTCGCTGCGGGACAACATCGGCTACGGCCGCCTCGGCGCGGATGCCGCCGCGATCCAGGACGCCGCCCGCCGCGCCCGGCTCGGCGACCTGATCGACAGCCTGCCCGAGGGCCTCGACACGGTGATCGGGGAGCGCGGCGTGAAGCTGTCCGGCGGGCAGAAGCAGCGGCTCGCCATCGCCCGCATCTTCCTCAAGAACCCGCCGCTGCTGATCCTGGACGAGGCGACCTCGGCGCTCGACAGCGAGACCGAGCGCGCCATCCAGCAGGCGCTGGCCGAGCTGTCCGCCGGGCGCACGACGCTCGTCATCGCGCACCGCCTCGCGACCATCCGCAACGCCGACCGCATCGTGGTGGTGACGGAGGCCGGCATCGCCGAGCAAGGGTCGCACGACCAGCTCATGGCGGCGCGCGGCGCCTACTGGCGGCTGCACGACGCGCAGTTCGGCGCGCTGGCGGCGGAGTGACCCCGGACGCCGCCCGCGCCTTCATCCGAACCCACACCGCGCTCGCCCGCGCGCCCCTGGTGCCCGAAATTGCGCTGCACCTCGCGACCGAGATCACCCCGATCTGGCAGGCCAGCGAAACCTGGCTGCAACAGAAGGACATCGAGCCGCCGTTCTGGGCCTTCGCCTGGCCCGGCGGGCAGGCGCTGGCCCGGCACGCGCTGGACCAGCCAGGCCTGATCCGCGGACGCCGGGTGCTCGACTTCGCCGCCGGGTGCGGAATCGCCGCCATCGCCTGCGCGATAGTCGGCGCCGCGTCCGTGGAGGCCGCGGAGATCGACCCCCTCGCCACCGCGGCCACTCTCGCCAACGCGCAAACGAACGGCGTCACGGTCCAGGCGCGGACAGGGGACGTGGTGGGAGAACCGTGCCGCTGGGACCTGATCCTGTGCGGCGACGTGTGCTACGAGGCGCCGATGACCCGGCACATCCTGCCCTGGCTCCGCCGGATGGCGCGGGACTGCGAGGTCTGGATCGCCGACCCCGGGCGCGCCTACCTGCCCGGCGACGGCCTCGCGCCGCTGGGCGAGTACGCCGTGCCGACCTCCCTCGAGCTGGAAGACCGCGCCCTGCGGCCCACCCGGCTCTACCGCCTGTCGAGCTGCTGATTGTTGTAGGGCTGGTACTGGCCGGGCACGCGCGGGGTGCGGTCCTGGTCATAGGCCTGGTCGGGGTCGCCGCGCCGGCGGCCCTGGTTGCGCTCATAGGGCTGCTGGTCCTCGCCCTGCACCCGGTTCTCGCCGCCCCGCCGCTGCGATTGCAGCGCGTCGCGCCGGCCCTGCTCGTAGATCGCGCGGTCGCGGTCCGACTGGCCTTGGTTGGGTTGCTGCTGCTGTTGCTGCTGCCCCGGCAGGTACTGCTGCAACAGCCGCCCGGCGTCGTTCAGGCTCTGCGCCGTTGCCGGCCCCGCCAACGCCGTGCCGACCACCGCCGCCATCCATAGCTTGCGCATCAGACTCTCCCGTTCCTCCCGGGGCAACGCCGCCGGGCGCCCCGGTGGTCGCCGGGCGGCTACCGCCGAAGGGCAACGTCTGGCGGCTACCGCCGCAGGGTAACGTCTGGCGGCTAACGCCGCGGGGGCTGGCCCTCGTCGAGGCCGCTTTCCCGCCGGCGGTACAGCTCCGCCTGGCTGAGGCCCTGCTCGCGGGCCACGCGCTCGCGCTCCGCCTCGGTTTGCGCGGGCTTGCTGGGGGCCGGCGGGTGCTGCGGCACGGCCCGCGGC
>CAXTTB010000411.1:0-3898 GCA_964246905.1 uncultured Acetobacteraceae bacterium
AGGCGGGGTTGAGCGGGGCGGCGGTGCAGGCGGCGGCGACGCCCACGAAGCCGGTCGCCATCTCCGGCCCGTTGGGCAGCACGATGCCCACCCGGTCCCCGCGCCCGATGCCGACGCCGTTCAGCGCGAGGCGCGTCTGCTCAGCGAGTGCCCGCAGCCCGGCGCCGTCCAGCCACGGGCGGCCCGGCGCGCCGACCGCGCGAGGGGCGTCATGGGCGGACAGGATGGCCCAGATCGAGTCGGTCATGGTCGGAAGCCCCTAATGTTGCGCCTGGCGCGGGAACCAGGCCGGCACGGTGGCCGGAAGGTCCTCATGCGCCTTCTCGACCTCATCGGCGCGGTTCTGCCGCGACACGCTGCGGAACGTGGCGTAGGGGTCGAGCGCGCTGCGCTTCACGGAGTCGATCGCGTCGATGAACCGCTCGCGCGTATCGACGGCGGTGACGCCGTAGCGGGAAAGGTTCACCGCGGTGCTGCCGCCGAAGGAGGCCCAGGTCAGCGGGTCCAGCACCGTGTTGCCGCCGAAGCCCACGGCGTCGCGCGGGTTGGTCGGCCCGATGATCGGCAGATACAGGTATGGCCCCCCGCCGATGCCCCACAGCGCGAAGGTCAGGCCGAGGTCGGTGCCGTGGTCCGGGTAGCCCCACTCCGCCGCCACGTCGAACAGGCCGAGGCCGCCCGCGGTGGTGTTGATCAGGAAGCGCATCATGCTGTCGCCCGCCTTGCGCGGCTTGGCCTGCAGCACGTCGTTGGCGAAGTTCGCGGGCATGCCGAGGTTGCTGATCACGTTGCGGATCGGGCGGCGGACGGCGCCGGGCACGTAGTCCCGGTAGGCGACCGCGACGGGCTTGAAGGCGTAGGTGTCGATGGTGTCGTTCACCTTGTAGAACACCCGGTTCGTCGGCTCCAGCGGGTCGTTCAGCTCCTTGTACTCGGCCACCGCGTCCGGGTCGCTGGCGGGCGGGCGGGCGGAGCAGGCGGCGACGGACAGCAGGGCGAAGCCGATGAGCAGGCGGGCGAAGAACGACACGCTTGGAGGTCCTTTCAGGGCGTTGCCGCGATCATTCCACGAAACCGCGCAAAATCCCACCCCGGATGAGGGGGGCTACTCCATCCTGGCGGCCTTGCCTGACTTGGCGGATTTCACCACGAATTGCGGCTCCTCCGTCGAACCGAGAGGTTCGCCAGTTTTCGTGGCTTTCGCCGCGTGGCTCTTGATCCGGGTGATGCCTGTCACCTTCTTTTTCACCATCCCGTGCGTGTCCCCGCCGGCAGTGCCCCAGCTTACCTTGTCACCAGGTTTCAGGGTCTTGTGCATGGATGGTTCCCTCTGGCTGCGGTCCGTGAACAACGGAAGGGCCATTTAGGTTGCCGTGGCGCCCGCGCTTATACCCCCAAACCACCAAGGAGCATCCGCATGAACGTCGCCCTCCGCCCGCAGCCCGGCACCCCCCAGCCGGGCACCCTCGACGCCCGCCTGGCCCGGCTGGATCACCGCGCCGCTCGACGCCGTGCCGCTGGTGCGCCGCATCACCGAGCACGCCTACCGCGCCGGCGCGTCCCTGGTCACGACCTTCCTGAGCGACGACGCCGCCACCCTGGCCCGCTTCGAGCACGCGCCGGACGGGGCCTTCGACACGGCGCCCGCCTGGCTGTTCGACGGCATGGCGGCGGCGTTCCGCGGTGGTGCCGCGCGGCTGGCGATCGCGGGCGAGAACCCGTCCTTGCTCGCCGGGCAGGACCCGGCCCGGGTCGCCCGCGCCAACCGCGCCCGCTCCGCCGCCTACCGCCCGGCGCTGGAGCTGATCACCGGGTTCGGCATCAACTGGACGATCACGAGCTTCGCCTCGCCGGCCTGGGCGCGCACGGTGTTCCCGGACCTGCCGGAGGATGCGGCGGTGGCCCGGCTGTGGGATGCGATCTTCGCGGCGTCCCGCATCGACGCGCCCGACCCGGTGGCTGCCTGGGCCGGGCACAACGCGGCGCTGCGCGCCCGCACCGCGATGCTCAACGCCCATCGCTTTTCCGCCCTGCATTTCCGCGGCCCCGGCACCGACCTGCGTGTCGGCCTGTCGGACGGGCACCTGTGGCTCGGCGGCGCGGAGACGGCGAAGAACGGCATCACCTGCAACCCCAACATCCCGACGGAGGAGGTGTTCACCACGCCGCACAGCCGCCGGGTGGACGGCACGGTGCGGAGCACGAAGCCGCTGTCCTACCAGGGCACGCTGATCCAGGACATCGCCGTGCGCTTCGAGGGCGGCGCCATCGTGGACGCGCAGGCGCGCACCGGGCAGGAGGTGCTGCAGAAGGTGCTGGACACCGACGCGGGCGCGCGGCGCTTGGGCGAGGTGGCGCTGGTGCCGCACTCCTCGCCCATTTCGGCCAGCGGGCTGCTGTTCTTCAACACGCTGTTCGACGAGAACGCGGCGAGCCACATCGCGTTGGGCCAAGCCTACCGCACCTGCCTGGAGGGCGGCACGTCGGCGTCGGAGGCCGAGCTGGCGGAGCGCGGCGCCAACACCAGCCTGATCCACATCGACTGGATGATCGGCTCGGGCGAGGTCGATGTGGACGGCATCGACGCGGCGGGCCAGGCGGTGCCGGTGATGCGCCGGGGCGAGTGGGCCGCGCCCGCCTGACGATCCGCGCGACCATCTGCCCGGGGCACGCCGGTCTGGTGTGCGCCGCAATGTTTAGCATCTGCGGCGGTTTTCCGCTAAGCCTCGCCTTTGCGCGGCTTTCCGGCCCCGCCCTATTGGTAGAAGCATGTCCTTCCCGACCGTCAATCCGGCCCTCAACCGCGCGCTGGCCGAGCGCGACTACCTCGAACCCACCGCCGTGCAGTCCGCCGTCTTGGTGGAGGAGGCGCAGGGGCGCGACCTCCTGGTGTCCGCGCAGACCGGCTCCGGCAAGACCGTCGCCTACGGCCTCGCCTTCGCGCCGACGCTGCTGGGGGAGGCCGAGCGGTTCGACCGGCCCGGCGCGCCGCTCGCCCTCGCCATCGCGCCCACGCGGGAGCTGGCGATGCAGGTGCGGGGGGAGCTGGCCTGGCTCTACGCGCAGACCGGCGCGCGTATCGCCTCCTGCGTCGGCGGCATGGACAGCCGGGCGGAGCAGCGGGCGCTGGCCGCCGGGTGCCACATCGTCGTCGGCACGCCGGGGCGGCTGCGCGACCACCTGGAGCGCGGGCGGCTCGACCTCGGCAGCCTGCGCGTCGCGGTGCTGGACGAGGCGGACGAGATGCTGGACCTCGGCTTCCGCGAGGATTTGGAGTTCATCCTGGACGCGACGCCGGGCGAGCGCCGCACGCTGCTGTTCTCCGCCACCATCCCCAAGGAGATCGCCTCCCTCGCCCGGCGCTACCAGCGCGACGCGCTCCGCATCGACGTGGGCGGGCGCAACGAGCCGCATGGCGACATCGAGTACCGCGCCGTGACCATGGCGCCGCATGACGCGGAGCGCGCGGCGGTCAACGTGCTGCGCTACTTCGAGGCGCGGGCCAGCCTGGTGTTCTGCGCGACGCGGGAGGGCGTGCGCCGGCTGCACGGCCGCCTGATCGAGCGCGGCTTCGACGCCGTGGCGCTGTCCGGCGAACTCAGCCAGCACGAGCGCACCAACGCGCTGCAGTCGCTCCGCGACGGGCGGTCGCGGGTATGCGTCGCGACGGACGTGGCGGCGCGGGGGCTGGACCTGCCGGACCTCGATCTGGTGATCCATGCGGACCTGCCGACCAACAAGGAGACCATGCTGCACCGCAGCGGGCGGCCCGGGCGGGCGGGACGCAAGGGCACGTCGGTGCTGCTGGTGCCGTTCCCGAAGCGCCGCCGGGCCGAGCAGTTGATCGCCGCCGCCGGGGTGGACGCGATTGTGGTCAACTCGGCCGGCTGCGGTTCGG
>CAXTTB010000412.1:0-3896 GCA_964246905.1 uncultured Acetobacteraceae bacterium
GCGGCGATCCAGGGCCGCCAGCATGGTCCTTGCAGTCCTGGATTGCCGCGCCGCCAGGGCGGCTCGCAATGACGGGGAAAAGTCAGGGCAAAGGGCCGCTGGTATTGAGGCCTTGCGCGGACGACCCCTTCGATGCGAGGACAATCTGACGTTCGGCGCCGCGGCCGCATATAGGTTCCGACAGATGATAGAAGCCATTCATCGCCCGTTGCGCCGCGCAACCCCCTTCAGATACCCGCCGATCCGCTGCGTCCACCCCGGCTGCGCCGCCCCGGCAGCGCGCAGCGACTGGCCCGCCTCCTCAGCGGCGTCCGACAGCGCGGCAACATCGTCCGTGTCGCCCATGCGGTCCGCCGCGACCCGCTCGGCACGGAGCGCCGGCAAGGCAAGCGGCCCGTCCGGCTCCAGCGCGCGCACCAGGGCGAAGCGCCGCCGGGCCAGCGCGAGGTCGCCGTCGGGCGCCAGTTCCAGCATCCCCAGGCAGAACAGCGCGTCGCGCTTGCCGGCGTCGAACGGCTGGCCCGGCTGCCACGCCTCAAGCGACGCCGCGTCCAGGTCGTGCCGCGCCTGCACCTGCCGGGCCATGTCCGTCTGCCCGGCGTTCACCACCCCGACCAGGCAGCGGCGCGCGATGGCGACCCGGCCCGCCGGGTCGGCCTCCACGGCGGCGTCGAGCGCATCCAGGGTGCCGGCATCGGCCCGCTCGGCCAGGCTCGCCGCCAGCATCGACAGCGCCGAACGCTCGACCCCGATCGTCGCCTGGTCCTCCGCCGCCAAGGGGCGCAGCGCGGCCGTCAGATCGCGCGCAGCCCGCTCTGCGCCGCGCAGCCACGGCTCCATGTCCACCATGCGGGCGGGCGGGCGGCTCCCGTTCAGCCGGTGCAGCACGCGGAGGTAAAGCAGGTTGGGCAGCGACCCCGGCACGCGCCCGCGCAGCGCCGGCAGCGCCAATCCCGTGGTGTCCGGCAGGGAGGCCGGGTCCTCCAGGTCGAAGCCGAAGCCCTCCTGGCACGCGCTGCGCAGGGTGGGCCAGATCCGCTCGGCCTCGGGCCAATCGCCCACCGCGACGCTTTCCTGGTAGGCGCGGACCTGCAGGCCCCACCACAGGAACCCGCCCGGCGTCGCCAGCCCGGCACGCCGGGCCAGGTAGGCGCGGTAGCTTCTCTGCGGCGCGGCGTCGCTGGCGGGCAGCTTGAGCGGCGCGTCTGAGGCATAGGCGATGATCTGCGCGCCGTTCGCCTCCGTCGCGACATGGGCGAAGCCGACCTGCTCGAGCAGCAGCCTGATGCTGCCCTCCGTCTCCAGCACCAGGTGCGCGCCGACCGACAGGATGGGCACCAGCTCGGCCAGCGGCACGTCCGGGCGCAGCCGGGCGCGGTTGGGCGTGGTCAGCGCCAACAGGCCGCCCGGCGCCAGCGCGCGGCGCAGCGTCTGCAAGAAGGGCAGCGGCGCGCCGATGTGCTCCAGCACCTCGCTCGCCAGGATGATGTCGGCGTCGGTGCCCAGCGCCTCGTCCGGCTGGAAGTAGCGGCTCTCGATGGGCAGGTCGAGCGCGTCCCGGCCCGCCGCGGCGAAGGGCGACGGGTCGATGCCCCGTCCGGACCAGCCGCGCTCGGTGATGGCGTAGTCCAGCCCGAAGCCGAAGCCGCAGCCGATCTCCAGGTACTTGGAACCCGGGCCGGACGGCAGCCGGGCGATGGTGCGGATGATCGGCCACAGGCCGGCGTTGACCTCGACGTAATGCGCGACGTTCATCGCGCTCGCCCCGGCCTCGGTGTAGTCGAAGGCGTTGTCCTGCTCGGCGAAGGCGCAGCCGCAGCGCGGGCAGTCGAGCAGGCGGACCCGCAGCAGGCCCTGCCCCGGCAAGGTCGTCTCCGCATCGAGCAGCACGGGCTTCGCGCCTGTCTCCCCGCAGTTGCGGCACGCAGCGTCCGCCGGCGGCGCGGAGGCCGAGGCCCACCGGATATGGACGCCCACGTCGGAAGCCTGCTCTGCACTCATTCCAAACCTCATCCAACGGCCCGATCTGGGGCCGCCGGCCCCGCCCGGTCAAGCCGCCCGGGTCAGGCGATCCAGGTCAAGCCGCGAGGCTACGCGGCTCCTCGACCGAGAGCCGGGTGCGGATCAGCTTCTCGATCCCGCGCAGGTGCGGGCGCTCGCTGCTGTCGCAGAAGCTGATCGCGACGCCCGTGTGCCCGGCGCGCGCCGTGCGGCCGATGCGGTGCACGTAGGCCTCCGGCACGTTCGGCAGGTCGAAGTTGACCACGTGGGTCACGCCGTCCACGTCGATGCCGCGCGCCGCGATGTCGGTCGCGACCAGCACGCCGATGCGGCCCTGCTTGAACATCTGCAGCGCCCGCTCCCGCTGCGGCTGGCTCTTGTCGCCGTGGATGGCGGCGGCGGGCTGGCCCATGGCCTCCAGATGCTGGGTCACGCGGTCCGCGCCGTGCTTGGTGCGGGTGAACACCAGCGTTCGGGTCATCTTGCTGCTGCGGAGAAGCTCGGCCAGCACCTGCCGCTTGCGGGAGGTCTCGACGAAGATGACCTTCTGCTCGACCAGATCGGCCGTGGTGGCGACCGGCGTGACGGCCACCTGCACCGGGTTACGGAGCATCTGCCCGGCCAGGGTCGAGATCTCCTTCGGCATGGTGGCGGAGAAGAACAGCGTCTGCCGGGCCGGCGGGATCGACTGCACGATCTTGCGGATCGGCACGATGAAGCCGAGGTCGAGCATGTGGTCGGCCTCGTCCAGCACCAGCACCTCGACGCCGTTCAGCGACACGGCGCCGTCCTGCATGTGGTCCATCAGCCGCCCCGGCGTCGCCACCAGGATGTCGATGCCGCCCGAAACCGCCTTGGCCTGCCGCCCCTTCGGCACGCCGCCGTACATCAGCGCGGTGCGAAGCCCGGTCTGCCGGCCGTAGTTGCGGAAGCTCTCGGCGATCTGCCCGGCCAGCTCCCGCGTCGGCGACAGCACCAGCACGCGGCAGCCGCGGCGCGGCGCGGGCTTCTTGTCCACCAGCAGGCGGTGCAGGATCGGCAGCGCGAAGGCCGCCGTCTTGCCGGTGCCGGTCTGCGCGATGCCCTGCAGGTCGCGCCCCAGCATGACGTGCGGGATGGCCTGGGTCTGGATCGGCGTCGGCTCGGTGTAGCCTTGCGTGGTGAGCGCATTGAGGATGGGAAGCGCGAGACCGAGGTCTGCGAAGCTTGTCATGATGAGGGTGTCTTCCGATGGCCCGTTCCAGGCGGCCGAACGCCGCGAGGGGGTGCGCAACGATCAGCAGGATCGCGACCGGCGCCAGAAATGAGATGCCGGTGCGCAGAGACGGCGCACGAAGTCAAAACAAACCGCGCAGCCGTCTTATGGTGCTGCACCGCAGCGAAGTCAAGGAAACCCACGGCCAGGCTCCGTCTCGGCCTGAGTTTCGCAACGAGTGAGGAGCGAGCCTTGCCCGGGCGCTCAGCGATGATCCGGGTGCGGCAGTTGATTGGCTGGATACCGGGGCAGCCTCCCCGCAGGTGATGTGGAAAGCATTGGGTTCGACGTGAACCCAGGCGAGCACCGGCGAGCCGGTTAGCCGCCGGCACATCGAACAATGGCAGTAGCCGGCATCGAAGATTCCCACCGGGGCTATCGCATAGCGCACATTGCCGCAGAGGCATCCTCCCAGCAGCTCAGAGGAACCGCTCATAACTGGTTTCAATACCGCCCCATGCAGCACGGTGCGCGCCAGCCCGTCGCCGCGCCGGCTGGCGGGCCATGTTCGTCCTGGGCGGCGTCGGCGCGCTCTTGGTATGGCGGGCGCGCAAGAGCCTGCTGGAAAGCCCGCGCTGGGTGGAAAGCGTCGGACGGCGCGAGGAAGCGGAGGCGCTGATGGCCACGATCGAGCGGGAAG
>CAXTTB010000413.1:0-3893 GCA_964246905.1 uncultured Acetobacteraceae bacterium
GCGTGCTCCGGGCGTTGCGCGACCCGCGCACCTAAGATGTCTGCGCGACCCGCGCGCCTGATGGTGTCGGGGTGAAACGGTTGAACGGCGGGGCGGGGTGGCCTAGCTTCGTTGGATGAACGCACTTGATTACGCGGCCCTGGCCGCCGCCCCGATCGGCTCCGACCCGTTCACCCACGTCGTCGTGCCGCAGTTCGTCCCGGCGCCCATCCTGGATCAGGTGGTGCAGGGCCTGCCGGCCTTGTCCAAGGGCGGGTCGTTCCCGACGGAGGGCCTGCGCCTCGGCGACGCCGCCCATGCCATGGTCGCCGAGCTGGAGGGCGAGCGGTTCCGCAACGCAGTGGCCGAGAAGTTCGGCCTGGCGCTGGACGACGCGCCCGTCATGGTCACGCTGCGCGGCCAGTCGCGCGAGAAGGACGGGCGCATCCACTGCGACAGCACGGCCAAGCGCGTCACGGTGCTGCTCTACCTCAACCCCGACACGGAAGCCTGGGCCAAGCAGGAAGGCTGCCTGCGGCTGCTGCGCGGCCCGGACAATATTGAAGATTACACCGTCGAGGTGCCCCCGGTGAACGGCACCCTGCTGGTGTTCCCGAACGGCCCGACCACCTGGCACGGCCACAAGCAGTTCGTCGGGCGCCGCTACGTCATCCAGTTGAACTGGATGACCACGGACGACAAGGCAAGGTATGAGCTGCGGCGGCACAAGGTTTCGGCGTTCATGAAACGGCTGACCCGCGCTGCCTGACTTCTGTCGGCTGTGGCCTTGTAGGGCGGAACAGCGTCAGCGCCTTCCGCCACCGCAGAGCGCCGCACGTCGGCGCATGACGCTTCGCTTATGCGCCCTACAAGCTACGAACTTGCTTTACTCGCGCCGCAGCACGCGGTCGGTCACGAAGCTGCTGAAACCGCCCGCCACGAAGTCGCGCTTCAGCGCCGTCTCGTCGTACTCGGTGCGGACCCATTCCATGAACGGCAGACGGCCCTCGGCATCCGCGGCGTAGCGAAGGAAGAAGGCGTCGAGCACGCCGGTGCGTGCCCGGCGCCAATGGCCGAAGCGCCAGGACAACTGCTTCAACGCCTCCGCCGCCGTGCCGCCCTCGAACATGATGGCAAGGCCTGACGCCAGGCCAGCCCGGTCGGCGCCGGACTTGCAGTGCATCAGCGCCGGCGTCTCCAGCGTGCGGTAGATGTCGGCGAAGCGCAGGATGCGGTCCCGGTGCGGGGCGCCGCGGCTCTCGAATGCCATATCGACGTGCGCCAGGCCAAGCCGGGCCGCCGCGGCGCGCGATAGGGCGTCCGACCCGCACTTCCGCTGGCCGCGCAGGTTGACCAAGGTGCGGAGGCCAAGCCGCCGGGCCGCTGCTGCCAAGTGGCCCGGCGTCGGGTGGTTGGAACGGTAAAGCCGCCCGGGAATCACCTCGGCGAAGTTGGTCCAAACCGTGCGGAACACGGCGTGATCGACCAGCAGGCTGTCGCGCCAGGCATCCGCACGGCCGAGCCGCGTGTCGAGTGAGCCGTTGAACGCCAATTGGCACGCACCCGCGGAGCGGTCAGCCTTTCCGGTCCACCAGAAGCTGCTTGATCTCGCCAATCGCCTTGGCGGGGTTGAGGCCCTTGGGGCAGGTCTTGGTGCAGTTCATGATCGTGTGGCAGCGGTAGAGCTTGTAGGGGTCCTCCAGCGCGTCCAGCCGGTCGCCGGTGTACTCGTCGCGGCTGTCGGCGATCCAGCGATAGGCCTGGAGCAGCACCGCCGGGCCGAGATAGCGGTCGCCGTTCCACCAGTAGCTCGGGCAGGACGTGGTGCAGCAGAAGCACAGGATGCACTCCCACATGCCGTCGAGCGCGGCCCGCTCCTCCTTGCTCTGCAGTCGCTCGGCATCCGGGGGCGGGGGCGTGTCGGACTTGAGCCATGGCTCGATGCTGCGAAGCTGGGCGTAGGCTTGGGACAGGTCGGGCACCAGGTCCTTCACCACGGCCATGTGCGGCAGCGGGTAGATGCGGACGGCGCCATTCACCTCGTCATGCGCCTTGAGGCAGGCCAAGGTGTTGCCGCCGTCGATGTTCATCGAGCAGCTTCCGCAGATTCCCTCCCGGCACGACCGGCGGAAGGTGAGCGTCGGATCGACCTCGTTCTTGATGTAGATGAGGGCGTCCAGCACCATCGGCCCCACCTTGTCGAGGTCAAGCTCATAGGTGTCGATGCGCGGGTTGGCGCCGTCGTCGGGGTTCCAGCGATAGACCCGGAACTCCTTGGTCCGAGTCGCGCCGGGCGCGGCCTTGAAGGTCTGCCCCTGTCCGATCTTGCTGTTCTTGGGCAGCGTAAAAGTGGCCATCTCTGCTTCTTTCGCCTAATACACGCGCTTCTTGGGAGGAAACACGGAGACCTCGTTGGTCAGCGTCTGCATCTTGACCTCGCGGTAGCCGAGATCGACCTTGCCCTCTGCATCGCACCACGCAAGGGTGTGCTTCATCCACTCGCCGTCGTCGCGCTCCGGGAAATCGTCGTGGGCGTGGGCGCCGCGGCTCTCGTGCCGGTTCTCGGCGCTGACCATGGTGGTCATGGCGTTGCCCATCAGGTTGTCGAACTCCAGCGCTTCCACCAGGTCGCTGTTCCAGATCAGCGAGCGGTCGCTCACCTGCATGTCGGCCATGCCGGACCACAGGCCCTGCATCTTCGACACGCCCTCCTTGAGGCTCTCGCTGTTGCGGTACACCGCCGCGTGCGACTGCATGACCTTCTGCAACTCGAACCGCATGGCGGCCACCTTGGTGCCGCCGCCGGCGTTGCGGGTGCGGTCGAAGCGGTCCAGCGTCGCCTCCCCGGCGCGCGCCGGCAACGGCGCCTGGCTGGCGCCGGGCTTGATGATCTCGGCCGCCCGGTGCGCCGCGGCGCGCCCGAACACCACGAGGTCGAGCAGCGAGTTGGTGCCGAGCCGGTTCGCGCCGTGCACGGAGACGCAGGCCGCCTCCCCCACCGCCATCAGGCCGGGCACCACGGCGTCTGGGTCCTTCGCGGTTGGGCGCAGCACCTCGGTCCGGTAGTTCGTCGGCACGCCGCCCATGTTGTAGTGCACGGTCGGCAGCACCGGGATCGGCTCCTTGGTCACATCGACGCCCGCGAACACCTTGGCGGTCTCGCTGATGCCGGGCAGCCGCTCATGCAGCAGCTCGGCGCCCAGATGCTCCAGGTGCAGATGGATATGGTCCTTGTTCGCGCCCACGCCGCGCCCGGCGTTGATCTCCAGCGTCATGGAGCGGGACACCACGTCGCGGCTGGCCAGGTCCTTGGCGGTCGGCGCGTACCGCTCCATGAACCGCTCGCCCTCCGAGTTGGTAAGGTATCCCCCCTCCCCGCGCGACCCCTCGGTGATCAGGCAGCCGGAGCCGTAGATGCCGGTCGGGTGGAACTGCACGAACTCCATGTCCTGCATCGGGATGCCGGCGCGGATCGCCATGCCGTTGCCATCGCCGGTGCAGGTGTGCGCGCTGGTGCAACTGAAATACGCCCGGCCGTAGCCGCCCGTGGCCAGCACGGTGTTCTGCGCCCGGAAGCGGTGCATGGACCCGTCCTCCAGGCACCAGGCCATCACGCCGCGGCAGGCGCCTTCCTCGTCCATGATGAGGTCGAGCGCGATGTACTCGACGAAGAACTCGACCTCGTGCTTGAGGCTCTGCTGATACAGCGTGTGCAGGATCGCGTGGCCGGTGCGGTCGGCGGCGGCGCAGGCGCGCATCGCCGGGGTCTTGCCGTAGTCCTTCATGTGGCCGCCGAACGGACGCTGGTAGATGCGTCCGTCCTCCGTCCGGCTGAACGGCACGCCGTAGTGCTCCAGCTCATACACGGCCGGGATCGCCTCGCGGCACATGTACTCGATGGCGTCCTGGTCGCC
>CAXTTB010000414.1:0-3883 GCA_964246905.1 uncultured Acetobacteraceae bacterium
CGCGGGCCGGCACGATCCTGCTGCGGGACGTGTATGGCTGGTTCAGCCGGGTGGAGCGCGGGGTTTACGGCCTCAGCGCCCAGGGACGGGCGGCGTTGGAGCGGTGGGGGCCTTGTTAGCGGCGGGGACCCGCGTCGCTGGGCAGCCAATGTTCGAAAGCAACGTCGGCCAGCGGCCAAGGGCACACGGCGGGGAAGCCGGCGATGTCCAGTCCCGTTTCGCTGGCCGCCGCCGTGAGCGCATCGCCCCACACGTCCTCGATCCAGTCGGCGTTCTCCAACTCAGGGCGTAGGCTCGGCGTCCGGGCCAGGGGCCGGATGACCTTCTTCTGCTGCTCCCGGATGGTGTTCTCCCAGCTACGGCTGCGGCGCGCCGGCTGGAACTCCCATTTCAGCCGATGCGCCAGCAACACCGCCATGCGGCTTGCCAGTTCGCGCGCTTCGCTCTTGCCCACGTCCTCGATCTCGTCCGCGATGTGCTCGACATCGAGCAGGTGGAACAGCCCGGCGCGCAGCAGACGGGCCTGCTCGACCGACCACGCCACGACATCCCGGTCGTAGGCCGCACGCGCCGGGCTTGGCTCGGGCGGCGCCGCAACGTCCAGCTTCTTGGCTCTCATGGCACTCCTCCTCGGCTCACGCCCATCGACGCCGTGATATGGGATCAGCGTAGCACGCCAGGGGGAGCAGCCGCCTTGCGCGCTTGAGCTTGGAGCGAACTTTGAACGCCTTCCGTCGCACCAGCCTCTTGCGCCTGCCCCCGGGGAGTGGTCAGAAAGCGCCGAACCAACCCGGACCCCTGGATCATGAGCGACACCTCCACCCCTGGCCCCACCAAAGCCGCACGCCAGTACGGCACTCCCCGCCAGAAGGTCCCTCCGTTCGCGCGCTACGAAGGCACCTCGGCCTGGCGGAAGAACCGCCGGCGCGTGCGAGAGTACGCCCGGTTCCGCGCCGCGGCGAACCGGACCGACAAGACCAGCTAGGCCGCGGGCCATCGGGCGGCCGTCTCCGTCCGACGATGGCCCTCGCCTAGCCGAGCGTGATCCGGTCGATCTCGGCGCGGTCGTCCTCGGTCAGGGTCCACGCCACGGCCCTGGCGTTCTCCTCGACCTGCTCCGGCCTGGTCGCCCCCGCGATCACGCTCGACACGGGCGATTGGGCGAGCAGCCAGTTGAACGCGAGGTCCAGGGGCGTGCGCCCGTGCGCCTCGGCGAAGTCGATCAGCTTCTCCGACGCTGCCCAGTTCTTCTCCGTGAGATAGCGGTCGGCGAGCCGCTGCGTCTTGGTCAGCCGCGCCTCCTCGGGCATCGGCATGTTGCGCCGGTACTTGCCGGTGAGCAGCCCGCTGGCCAGCGGGAAGTAAGGCAAAAGACCAAGCCCGTAGGCGCGCATCGCCGGCAACAGGTCATGCTCGGCCTCGCGCACGAGCAGCGAGTACTCGTCCTGGCAGGACACGAAGCCGGAAAGGTTCAGCGTCTTCGCGGTCCACTGCGCCTCGACCACCTGCCACGCCGGCAGGTTCGAGCAGCCGTAGTAGCGGATCTTGCCGGCACGCGAGAGGTCCTCAAGCGCGCGCAGCGTCTCCTCGATCGGCGTGCGCGGATCGGGCCGGTGCAGTTGGTACAGGTCGATCCAGTCGGTCTGCAGGCGCCGCAGGCTTGCCTCGACGGCGGCGAAGACATGGCGGCGCGAGGCGCCCTCGCCCTCCCCCGTGTCGTCCATCGGCATCCCGAACTTGGTCGCCAGCACGATGCGCTTGCGCGCGTCGCCGAGCACCTGTCCCATGCAGGTCTCCGACCCGCCGCGCTCGCCGTAAACGTCGGCGGTGTCGAACAGCGTGATGCCGACGTCGAGCGCCTTGTGGATGACCCGGCGCGTCGCCTCCAGGTCGATGCGCCCGCCGAAGTTGTTGCAGCCGAGGCCAACGGCCGAGACACGCAGGCCGGAGCGGCCGAGGTTGCGCAGTTCCATGGGAGCCTCCTGGCATCGTCGCACCCCCGGAGTGTCGCCGCCCCGGCGCCGTTTGTCACCCTCGCGGCTTCGGTCCGGCGTATGGCCGGGAGACCAGCCGTTGCCGGGGCCGCCTGCGTCGTCCAAGCTCCGTCCGCCATCCCGGCCCGCCGCCGCCCGCCACGCTGAAAGGGTGCCCTGCCATGCCTGACCTGTTCAGCCCCTTCACGCTGAAGGACGTGACGCTCCGCAACCGCATTGCGATGTCGCCGATGACGCAGTACCGCTCGGCTGACGGCAGGATGGGCGACTTCCACGTCATGCTGATGGGGTCGCGCGCCGCGGGCGGCTTCGGCCTCGTGTTCCCGGAGCAGATCGCCATCACCCCGGACGGACGCACCGGCGTGCATTGCGCCGGCATCTACGACGACGCGCAGATCGAGGGCCTGGCGCGCGTCGCGCGGATCATCAAGGACATGGGCGCGGTCCCGGCCATCCAGCTCGGCCACACCGGGCGCAAGGGGAGCGAGCAGCGGCCCTGGGACGGCAAGCGGCAGATCGCGCCCGACCACCCCGACGGCTGGCAGGTGCGCGGCCCATCGCCCATCCCCTACGGCGGGCGCTACACCTTTCCGGTGCAGGAATTGTCGGTCGAGGAGATCGCCGGGCTGCACCGCGCCTACGCCCGTGCGGCGGAGCGGGCGCTGGCCGCCGGGTTCGAGTGGCTGGAGATGCATTTCGCCCACGGCTACCTCGGCGCCAGCTTCTTCTCGCCTTTGGCGAACCAGCGCGCCGACGAGTACGGCGGCAGCCTGGACAACCGGCTGCGCTTCCACCGCGAGGCGCTGGACGCCGTGCGCGCCGTGTGGCCGGAGCGGCTGCCGCTGACGATGCGCCTCGGCTCCGACGACTTCAACGAGCGCGGCGTCCAGTTCGACGACGCCGTTTACGCGGTGGGGGTGATGAAGCGACACGGCCTCGACCTGGCCGATCTGAGCCTCGGCATGAACACCGATGCGATGGAGGGCGTGCCGTTCGACCGGGCGGCGTTCATGGTGGAGCGCGGCGCCCGGGTGCGGCGCGAGGCCGGCATCCCGGTGGGCGTGAGCTGGAACCTCGGCCTGCCTGCGGTGGCGGACCGCGTGATCCGGGAGGGGCTGATCGACCTGGTGCTGCTGGGCCGCCCGGCGCTGGCCAACCCGCACTGGCCGGTCTGGGCCGCCCGCGAGCTGGCGCACAACGACCCGTTCGAGCTGCTGCCGGAGGACTGGTCATGGTGGCTCCGCAACCGCCCGGGGTCCGAGGGGTCGCACGGGCTGCCCGAGGCGGGGCGCCGGGCCAAGGGTGCTGACGGGGTGGGGCCGGGCGCCTGACGCAAGACGGACGCCTGCTTCCCCTGTTGGCCCTGCGGGACGCCGCGCTCGTTTTCCCCTTTCCCTGGCCGCCCGACCTGGTTTAAGCCGACGTCGCGCCTGATGGATGGGTGGCCGAGCGGTTTAAGGCAGCGGTCTTGAAAACCGCCGTGGGTGCAAGCCCACCGTGGGTTCGAATCCCACCCCATCCGGCGAAAGATCAACAAGGATCGGCCGGTGATCGGACGGCCCGTAGGCAAGCGCCGCGGCGCCCTCGCCCCGCAGCCCGCGCGCCAGGCAGCGGTCGAGGCGGAGCGGCACGAGGCCCTTGGCCCGGTGCGTCGTGCAACGCGGCCCGACATCGGCGAAGCCGGGTATCCGCACATCGCCCAGCGCGTTGAAGTCGCCGACCACCGCCTGGAGCCGCGGGCACCCGTCCAGCAGGTGCCGAAGCGCGCGGCGGTTGGCGCGCTGGCCATGGTCCAAGTGCACGTTGGCAACCTCGATGCCGTCCAAGCGGACAAGCAGGGCGATGCGGCCCGTGAGACGCCGGCGCACCGGAACCGGGACGTCAAGCCG
>CAXTTB010000415.1:0-3874 GCA_964246905.1 uncultured Acetobacteraceae bacterium
GCCTCGAACGCGCGCACCAGGTGCTGGCCGATCTGCAAGGGCGTCTTGAGCTTGGCCGCGAGCAGCGTCGCCGCCTCGTCGGTCAGCACGTCGTCGGGCGCCACCCCCTCGCTGAGCGAGGTCTTGAGCACCCAGTCGATGTAGTCGCGCTGCTGGTCGCGCAGGCCGCCGAACTCGAACACCGTGGTGCGGTCGCCGATCTCTTCCATGTTCGGGCGGCGCAGGTCGTTCCGGAGCTTGGGATGCCCGACCAGCACGATCGACAGCTGCCCGCCGCCCTCGGTCGCCAGCTCCATCAGGTGCTTCAGCGCGGTGAGCGTCTTGGGATGCAGGTCGTGGGCGTTGTCGATGAACAGCGCGACGGGCTTCTTGGCCCGCCGGAACAGCTCCTGCAGGTCACGATCCCGCCGTTCGGTTTGGCTTGAGATCTTGACCGTCTTCTCGGCCGACAGGTCGTAGAACAGGGCGGCGATCAGCAGCGGCATGCTGATCCTCGTCTTGTCCACCGACAGCGAGCGCGACACGATCACCTGGCCGTCGCCTTCGAGGTCGGCGCGCAGCCGGCGCGACAGCACTGTCTTCCCCGAGCCGATGATGGCGGTCAGCGCGATCAGGCGGCCGCCCAAGATCGCGCTGCGGATGTCGCGCGACACCTGGGCGTGGTGCTCGGTCTCGAAGAACCCGGCGTCAACCGGCGGACGCGCCAGGCCGTAGTGCCGCATCATCTCGGTGAGCATCAGCTCACGTTCCTTCTACGGCCCTGCGGAAAGCGCCCGCGCACCGCGGCGAGGATCTCCGGCCGCGCCAGGGTCCGGGCCAGCAGCACGTCGATGAAAGCCCGGTCTTCCTCCGACAGCTTGGCCAGCGGCAATCTGACCTCCTCGGCAATCGCGCGCCGGGCAGCGATGGGGCTGGCAAATTCCAACTCGTGGAACGGGTCGGGATCGCGGAACGGACGCACCGGCACCGTGGCCGGGGCGGTGCCGGCCATCACCACGCCGTCCTCCCCCGACAGCGCCGCACGGGGCAGCGCGAGCTTGCCGGCGAGCGCGCCCACCTGGTCGGCGCGGACCTCGCGCCGCGGCTTGCGGTGCTTGCGGTAGCGGTGCAGCGGGATCGGGCCGCCGGCCGGCAAGAACGGGCCACTGCGCTCCTCACCGTGCTCGACCCAGAGTTCCTGGTCGAACAGCCCCCACCACACCACGACCGTCTCGCCGGCCAGCTCGGCATCAACCTCATAGGTGACGCCCGCGACCGTCAGGCGGCAGTCGATGCCGACCAGCCGCCGCTCGGGCTCGCGCGCAAAGGCGCAGAACCGTTCCCAGGCGCACATCTGCCGGACGCCGTCGGCCGGCAGGTGCGCGAGCCAGTCGTCGATGCGCGAGTGCGGCTCGGACCGGTGCTCGCGGCCGTTGCAAGCGGCGATGAAGCGCGCAAGCCAGCGGTTCGCCTCCGCCTCGGTCTCGGGCTGGTGGAAATGGTAAAGCGTCTCGTGCGCCTCTTTCACGGTGCGGAACGGCCGCTCGACCTTGCCCTTGGCGCGTGCCGTTGTCCGCCGCCCGTCCGAGCCTGCCGGCATATGCGGCAGGACCTCGACGCCCAGGCTTTCCATCACGCGCTTGAACACCGCCGACTTCGCCACCGGCCCGTTGTCGAGGTAGAGCGCGGCCGGGATGCCCTGGAACGGGTCGCCCTCACCCTGCTCGGCAGGCGCCTTGGCCGCCATGGCGTTGAACAGGAAGCGCAGCGCCGTCTCCACGTCCTCGCCATAGACGCAGCGGTATTCCTGGTAAGCGACGCCCGACCGGTCATCCACGACGGAGAACAGCATCAGGGTGGGTGCGCCCTGCCGGTCGGCGTCGATCCAGGGCGGCGCCTTGAGCTGCTTCAGGTCCGACGGGCTCATGTCGAAGTGCCACAGCGCGTTCGACTGCTCGGCCTGGAAGCGGATCGCGGGCGGCTGGCGCGTCATCCGCTCATGGTCGTAGCCGAGGCGCTTCAAGTGCCTGTTGAGGGTGGACGCGGTCAGCCGGCCCGGCGCGAGCTTCTGAAAGCCGTCCGGCGTGTCCACGCCGTGCTCCACCAGCAGCTGCAGGGTCCGCACCGTCGAAAGGTGGCGGCCCTTCTTGTTGGTGGTCCTGACCTTCATGGCGGCGACGATCTCGCACCAGCGCTCGATCTCGGGTGCCGGCATCGCCCGCGGGCGGCCCCGGTCCACCCGGTGCGCGTCCTTGGAACGACGGCCGCCACGCAGCAGGCGGTACAGCGTGGCGCAGCTCACCGCATAAAGCTGCGCCGTGGACGCCATCATCGCCGCACGCTCGGGATGACGCGCCGGCAGCGCCGCCAGGCGCCGTCGCAAGGTCGCAAGCGCCTCGACCGGCACAGCGACACCCTTAGGCATCACATGCCGGCGACGGCTGGCGGCTGACCCTGCATGGGCTTGGGCCGCTTCTTTGCCGCAGCACCTGGCCGGTGCGTCCCGTCGAGCACCGCCTGGCCGGCGGCCTTGGGCGAGCCGTCGCCGTTGACGTAGGCGTAGAGCGTGGTGGTGGTCACGCCGAGGCGCTTGGCCACCGCGGCCGCGCGGGCCTTGGGGTCGCTTATCGCGGCCATCGCCATGGTCAGCGTCGCCCGGTCCATCTTGCGCGGTCGGCCCCCCATGCGGCCCCGGGCGCGGGCGGCGGCCAAGCCCGCCTGGGTGCGCTCGGCGATAAGCTCCCTTTCGAACTCAGAAAACGCCGCGAAGATGCCGAAGGCGAGCCGGCCGTTGGCGGTGGTGGTGTCGATCTGCGCCCCGGCGCCGGCCAGCACCTTCGGCCCACGCCGCGCTTCCGCAGCTCCTCGGCCGTGTTGACCAGGTGCTTGAGGTCGCGTCCGAGCCTGTCCAACTTCCACAGCACGAGCGTGTTGCCGGATTGAAGGGCCTTGAGGCAGGCTGCCAAGCCTGGCCGAGCGTCATGCCGGCCAGAGGCCAGATCCTGGTAGATGCGTTCTGGCTTGACCCCGGCGGCGAGCAGCGCGTCATGCTGGGGAGCGAGGGTCTGGGTTCCGTCGCTCTTGGAGACCCGGACGTAGCCGATGAGCATGGGTGCAGGACCACCAGAAAAGAACCTTGGCAGGGTGCAAGCTGACGTTCATAAACGCAATGGCTTATCTGGCGTTTTCCGGGGATCAAAGCAGCAGTTTAGATGACCGCGAGAAAACCGCTCGTTTTCCTTGTGTGGGTGATGAAGGAAGTTCACATGCTGACTGGGCACCTGGCCCTGATCGTGGCTGCGGTCTTCGCGGGCGCCGCAATATACATCAACATCGCCGAGCAGCCAGCACGTCTCGGTCTCGATGATCGCGCCCTGCTTGCAGAATGGGGACCCAGCTACAAACGTGGCTTCGCCATGCAGGCCAGTCTGGCCGTGATCGGCGGCGTGCTGGGCTTGGTCGCGTGGTGGTTCACGTCCGACTGGCGATGGGCGCTCGGGGCCGTCCTGCTGCTTGCCAATTGGCCCTACACCGTCCTCGGCATCATGCCGACCAACCGCCGCATAGAAGCCACTCCGCCCGACCGGGCCGGCCCCGAAACCCGCGCCCTTATCGAGCACTGGGGCGGCCTGCACGCGGTCCGCAGTGCGCTCGGCACCGGTGCCGTCACAGCCTTCCTCTGGGCGCTCCATTGACCCTGCGACCGCAGCTGCATTGCCGCCATGGTCCGTCTCACCGATCATGCACCGGCGCGCATGATCTCGCGTCTGTCTCAATGACTGTGCGCCCGTTCTCCAACAGCCTGTGTCGGGCACCCCCGCCAGTCTCAATCAATGTTCGCCGGAAGCAGCCCTTGATTGCGCGTTGAAGCGTTCATCATTGCGCGCCGGTACAG
>CAXTTB010000416.1:0-2228 GCA_964246905.1 uncultured Acetobacteraceae bacterium
CGCGCCGCGGGCCGAGCACGGCGAAGTACAGGATCGCCAGCACGAAGCTGAGCAGAGTCAGGACGTAGAGGATCGCCGCCCCCTCCCCGAACTTGAAGAACTGGAAGGCGGTGAGGTAGCCGAGCCAGGACAGCACGGTGGTGGCGCTGCCGGGTCCGCCGCGCGTCATGATCCACAGCACGTCGAAGGCCATCAGCGCGTTGATGGTGGCGATGATGGAGATGAACAGCAGGTTGGGCTTGAGCCACGGCAGGGTGATGCTGACGAACCGCCGCACCGGCCCGGCGCCGTCCAGCATCGCCGCCTTGTGCAGGGACGCCGGCATGGACTGCAGCCCGGCCAGCAGCATGAGCGCGCTCAGCGGCGCCTGGTTCCACACGTGCACGAGCGCCACGAGGTTGAGCGCCCGGAACCCGTCGCCCAGCCACGGCGTCGCGAGCGAGGGAAGGCCGAGGTCGTTCAGCACCCCGTTCACGCCGCCGAAGTCGCCGGCGAACAGGAAGGACCACAGCACGCCCACGGACACCGACGCCATCGCCCACGGCACCAGCACGACGCTCCGCAGCACGCCGCGCCCGGGAAAGCGCGCGTTCAGCAGCAGCGCGAACACCATGCCCAGCACAGTGGTGCCGACCATCGACAGCGCGGCGAAATACGCGGTGCGCCCGAGCGCTGCCCAAAGCTCCGCATTGCCCGGCAGCGCCGCGTAGTTGCCGAAGCCCACGAACAGCCAACGATGGGTGATCGGGTTGATGCGGTTGAGGCTGAGGAACAGGGAATAGCCCAGCGGCACGCCGACCACGAGCAGCACCACCAGCAGCGTGGGTGCCGTGGCGGCGTAGAAGAAGCCCGGCACCCGCTCCGTGCGCCGCCCCCGGACGGGCGCGCGCAACGCCGGGGCGTGCGTAGCTCCCGACATCGGCTTACTGGTACTGCTTCTTCAGTTCCGCCACCTTGCCCACCAGCCCGTCGCACAACTGGTCGAGCGAGCCGTTGCCGCGGATGTAGTCCTGGGTGCGCTGCATCATGAACAGGTCCCATTCCGGGAACCACGTCGTCTTGGCGATGTCGCGGGAGGTCGCGATCTCCACCTGCTTGCCGCTGATGCCGAGGTCGCGCCATTGGGAGAAGCTCGCCACCACCTCCGGGTCGCTCATCACCTCCTTGTAGGCGGAGCCAAGCCCGAACTCGAGCGCCCAGCGCTTGATGACGTGGTACTGCCCGTCCTTCGCCTTGCCGCCGAAGAAGCGCAGCAGGTTCCAGGTGCGGGCCACGTCGGTCGGCTGCGCGCCCATCAGGTACACGGCGGTCCAGGCGAAGGTCGAGTGCGTCTTGCCCGGCATCAGCGCGTTACGGACCTTGCCGGCGACCTTCGACGCCTTCGGGTCGTTGGCGACCTTCTGGTCGTAGTCGTGCAGCACCATAAAGGTGTGGCGGCCCGTGCAGTAGCTTGGCACGCCCTCCGCCGGCAGCGTCATGATGTCCGCGGCGACAAGCCCCTCCTTGTACAGCGTCCGGTGCCCCTCCAGCACCCGGCGGAACGCGGCGTCCACCACCAGGTCGGCGTTCTTGTCGAACACCGGCGCGCCTTCCGCATACCAGAGCGCGAACAGGCTCCATGACAGCTCCGACCATTTCTGGCCCCAGGCGCTGTTGTACGGCGCGTCGGACACCCCGTCCTTCTTCAGCTTGCGGCAGCCGTCCAGCAGGCCGTCCCAGCCATCCGGCACTTCGACTTTGGCCCGGCCCAGGTGCTCCTCGTTGTAGATGAAGGCGTTGTGCCCGGCGTAGTACGGCAGGCCCATGAGCTTGCCGTCCGGCAGCGACATCGACCGCACGCTGACCGGGACCATGCCGGCCTTGATCGCGTCCACGTCGGGCAGCCCCTCCAGGTCCCGCACCCAGCCGGCGGCGTGCCAGCGGGCGATATGGTCCTCCTCCGAGTACATCATGTCGATGGCCTGGCCGCCCAGCAGCTTGGTCTCCACCACCGGGTGGTAGTCGCCGGGCACCAGCTCGTAGGTGACGCTCTCGTCGTAGAGCTGCTTGAACGTGTTGACGTTGGCCTCGGCGATCTGCGGCTGGTACTGCCAGCCGATGAAGCTGAGCGGCTTGGACGGCGCGGCCAGCGCCGGGCGGGCCAGCGCCAGGCCGGCCGGCAGCGCCGCTATGCCCTGCAGCGCGCGGCGGCGCGACAGCAAATAGGCCTGCAAATGGTCCATCGGCGA
>CAXTTB010000416.1:2328-3857 GCA_964246905.1 uncultured Acetobacteraceae bacterium
GTCGGCGCCGGGCTGCGCGGACGGGTGGTGCGGGACGTGTCGGGCTGCATCGTCATGCCGGGCCACATCGACTTCCACACCCACGTGTACTGGGGCGGCACCTCCATCAGCATCGACGCGGACCGGCTCGCGCGCCGGGCCGGCACGACCACCTGGGTCGATGTGGGGTCGGCCGGCCCCGGCAACTTCGCGGGCTTCCGCAAGCACGTCATCGAGCCGAGCCAGACGCGCATCCTGGCCTACCTGCACGTGAGCCATGCCGGCATCTTCGGCTTCTCGCCCTCCGTGATGGTGGGCGAGAGCCAGGACATGCGCCTGATGGACACGGAAACCTGCGCGGCGGTGGCAAAGGCGAACCCGGACCTGATCCGCGGCATCAAGGTGCGGGTGGGCGCCAACACCAGCGGCGTCAACGGCATCGCGCCGCTGTACCACGCGCTGGAGGCCGCGGACCGCGCCGGGCTGCCGGTGATGTGCCACATCGACCGTCCGCCGCCGCGCTACGCGGACGTGCTGGCGGAGCTGCGGCCCGGCGACACCCTGACCCACTGCTTCAAGCCGTTCCCCAACGCGCCCTGCCACGCGGACGGACGGGTGCGGGACGCCTGCTGGCAGGCGCGGGAGCGCGGGGTGATCTTCGACATCGGCCATGGCAAGGGGTCGTTCGACTTCGCGGTGGCGGAGGCGATGCTGGCCGGCGGCTTCCCGCCCGACATCATCAGCTCGGACGTGCACGTGCTGTGCATCGACGGGCCGGCCTACGACAACATGGAGACGATGAGCAAGTTCCTCTGCCTCGGCATGGCGCTGCCGGACATCGTGCGGGCGGTGACGGCGGCGCCCGCCGCGGCGCTGCGGCGCCCGGACCTCGCGGACCTGTCGCCCGGCAGCACCGGCGACGCCACGGTGATGCGGATCGAGGACGGGCGCTTCACCTTCGCCGACGTGTCCGGCCAGACCCGCACGGGCGCGCAGCGGTTCGCGCTGGACAGCGTGGTCGTTGCCGGCGCGTTATGGCACCAGGCAGAGGCGGCGGTGCTGGCAGCGGACTGAGCCGCCTGGCGTGTGACGCACGGGAGGAACGCGATGCGCGGACTGGCGGGCTTGCGGGTCTTGGTCACGGGGGCGGCGCAGGGGATCGGGCTGGCAACCGCCCGGCGCTTCGCGGAGGAGGGCGCGCAGGTCGCGCTCAATGACCGTGAAGACGGGGACCGTGAAGACGGGGACCGCGACGACGGGCCGGCCTTGGCCGCGGCGCTGGCCTCGCTGCCGCCCGCCGCCGCCGGGCCGCACTGCGTGGTGCCGGGGAACGTGGCGGAGGAGGCGGCGGTGGAGCGGTTCGTGGCAGCGGCCATCGCCGGGCTGGGCGGGCTGGACGTGCTGGTGAACAACGCCGGGATGCAGATCCCGGGGGCGAGCGAGACGCTGGACATCGCCGACTTCGACCGCGTGCTGGCGGTCAACCTGCGCGGCGCCGTGCTGTGCGCCCGCGCCGCGATCCGGCACTTCCTGACCCAGGGGCGCGGCGT
>CAXTTB010000417.1:0-3853 GCA_964246905.1 uncultured Acetobacteraceae bacterium
GTCCAAGGCGGCCCGGGGCGCCGCCCGCGATGCCTGACGCCGGCTTCCCCCTCGACGCCGCGCCGCCGCGCCCGGCCGTGGAGGCCGGGTCCGTGCCGGTGGCCGACACGTCCCGCGGCATGACGCTGTTCGTCATGACCGTGGCCACGCTGTACTTCGGCCGGGAGGTGCTGGTCCCGGTCACGCTGGCCCTGCTGCTGGCCTTCGTGCTGGCCCCGCTGGTCGGGCTGCTGCGGCACTTGCGGCTTGGCCGGGTGCCGTCCGTCCTGCTCGCCGTGGTGGTCGCGGTGGGCCTCATCCTCGCCTTGGGCGGGGTGATCGCCTCGCAACTGGCGGAACTCACCACCAACCTGCCGCAGTACGCGGAAACCGTGCAGGACAAGGTCGAGACGATCCGCCGGGTCACGGTCGGGCGGCTTTCGAAGCTCACGGAGAAGATCGGCACCCATGTCGGGGCGCCCGCGGCCAACGCGCCGGAAGGGCCGCAGGCGCCCGCAGCGCAGCAGGCCGCCCCGGCGTCCAACGTCCTGCCGTCAACCTCCTCGCCGGTTGAGCTTGCCCGGCGCTACCTGTCGCCCGTGCTGTCGCCGCTGGAAACCTTCGGCATCGTGTTCATCGTGGCGATCTTCGCGCTGCTGCAGCAGGAGGACCTGCGCGACCGGCTGATCCGGCTGTTCGGCACCACCGACCTGCACCGGGCGACGGTGGCGATCAACGACGGCGGGCGGCGGCTGAGCCGGTATTTCCTGACGCAGCTCTGCATCAACACCGGCTTCGGCTGCCTGATCGGCGCCGGGCTGTATTTCATCGGGGTGCCGAACCCGGTGCTCTGGGCCATCCTTTCGGCGCTGCTGCGCTTCGTGCCCTACATCGGCGCGCTGATCTCGGCGCTGCTGCCGGTGACGCTCGCCGCCGCGGTCGCGCCCGGGTGGTCGATGCCGCTCTGGACGCTCGGGCTGTTCCTGGTCACGGAGGGCGTGACCAGCCAGGCCATCGAGCCGCTGGTGTATGGCCACAGCACCGGGCTGTCGCCGTTCTCGGTGATCGTGGCGGCGATCTTCTGGTCCTGGCTCTGGGGTCCCATCGGGCTGATCCTGTCCACGCCGCTGACGCTCTGCCTCGTGGTGCTGGGGCGGCACGTGGACCGGCTGGAGTTCCTGGACGTGCTGCTGGGCGACACCCCGGCGCTGACGCCGATGGAGAGCTTCTACCAGCGCCTGCTCGCCGGCGACCCCGACGAGGTGCAGGAGGAGGCGGAGCGGACGCTGAAGCAGCGGTCGCTCTCGACCTACTACGACGAGGTGGCGCTCAAGGGCCTGCAGCTCGCGGCCAAGGACAGCCAGCGCGGCGTGCTGACCCATGGGCAGCTCGAGCACGTCAAGCACGCCATCAAGGCCCTGGTGGAGGAGTTGAAGGGGCATGAGGACGTGGCCCCGAAGGCCAAGCCGGCGCAGCCCGACGACACCGCGCTGGCCCCGGCGCCGGAGCGGCGCGAGCTGCCGGACAACCCGACGCCGCAAGGCTCCGCGCCCGCGAAGCCGGACCTGCCGCCGGCCTGGCAAGGCGAGGCGCCCATCCTGTGCCTGTCCGGGCGCGGCCCGCTGGACGAGGCAGCCTCGGCCATGCTGGCGCAGCTCCTCGGCAAGCACGGCATGGGCGCCCGGCTCACGCCCTACGAGGCGGCGTCGCGGGAGCGGGTGGACATGCTGGACGTGGAGGGCGTGGCGATGGTGTGCATCTCCTACCTCGACATCGCCGGCACGCCCGCGCACCTGCGCTACCTGATGCAGCGGCTGCGGCGGAAACTGCCGAAAGGAGCGCCGATCCTGGTCGGCCTGTGGCCCACCGGGGACGCGGCGCTGACCGACCGCATGGTGCAGACGGAGATCGGCGCCGACTATTTCACGAGTTCGCTCCGCGAAACGGTGGAGGTTTGCTTGAAGGTGGCGCGCGGCGGGTCCTGAACCCAATGGGTCAGGACAGGATCAGCCGGGCCTCCCGCGGCGCCGCGCCATCCGGGGCGCAGTCCTGGACGTGGCGGTCGAAGGCGGCGCGGATGGCGTCAAGCTCCCGCAGCGCGGCCGGGTCGGCGGGATCGGCCCGGAGGGCGTTGAACAGGGCGAACACCGCCTGGGTCCAACCGGCCAGCATGTCGGCGCCGGCCGGGGCGGGGCTGCACTGGTGGCGGAGGCATGGATCGAGGAACGCATCGACCTCGGCGGCGCCCGCGTCCATGCGGGGGAAGCGGAGGCCTTGCTCCGCCTCGATGCGGGCCACCGTCTTGCGCCAATCCTCCAGCAGCTCGTCGAACAGCACGAAGCTGCGGCGCATGGCGCGGGTGTCGAACTCGGCGTCGAGCTGGTTGCGGAGCCAGAACAGCAACCCGTGCCGCACCGTGGAGGCGTCCCGGGCGGCCAGCGACTGCGCGACCTGCATCGGGTCGCGGTAGATGAACACCGGGGCGGCCCGCGCGCCCACCCGCCTGAGCAGCCGCCGCCACAGCGGGAGCAGGCGGTTCATGCGCGGGTCCTTCAGCACGGCGATCCGGCAGTCGCCGTAATCCTCGGTGAACGCGGCTTGCAGCCAATGCATGTAGTCCGGGCAGGCCGTCGTGCCGTACCAGCCCTGCGGGAACGGCCGCCAGTCGTCCCAGGCGGTGCCGGCCGCCTCCAGCAATCGGTCATGGGTGAAGGCGATGACCGCCGGCTCGAAGTGCCCCTTCACGTTGCTGGGGCGCGCGCCCATGAGGCGCTTCGGCAGGGTGCCGCCCAGCATCCCGAGCGTGCCCGCCAGGGCGGAGGTGCCGCTGCGCGCGCCGAGGACGATGATGGCGGCGCGGGTGGCTTTGACTTCGTCGCTGCTGGTCATTACGAATTGATCTTGAACGTCTCTGTGCGGGCGGAGGACAGGAGCTTTGGGCCGCATCGCGCCGATGTCCAGGACGGCACCGCGGAAACAGGCCTGGGTGTTGCATATGAAACTCAGGTGAAACTCAGGTGAGACTCATACCAACGGCGCTTTGCCCTGACGTTTCCCCGTCATTGCGAGCCGCCCTGGCGGCGCGGCAGTCCAGGACTGCAAGGACCCTGCTGGCGGCCCTGGACTGCCGCGTCGCTGCGCTCCTCGCGATGACGGAAAGGGGGCGATGCAAGAGGCCGCTGGTCTCAGATGAACCCCGGATGAAGCCCAAGACGGCGTGGACCGGGGCCGAATCGGCGCCGGGCCGGTTTTTGAGGGTACCCCATGGAGCCGATATGCGTTATGCCGAACGCTGCGTTCATCGCGCGCTGGATGTCGTCCCGTGCGCGCCCATTGGAGGATCGTTTGATGAAGGTTTCAGTTCTGGCCTGTGCGGCGGTCTTCGGCCTGGCGCTCGCCGGCTGCACGGACACGCAGACGCAGGCGTCCCGGCCGAGCGACACCGGCAGCATGGCCTTCCCCAAGCCGCAGCCGCAGGGCGACATCGGCACCACCTCCACCACCGCGAAGCCGGCCGACACCGGCAGCATGGCCTTCCCCAAGCCGCAGCCGCAGGGCGACGTGGCCAGCACGGCCACGCCCCAGCAGCCCCGGAAGCGCCGCCGCCCGACCGACACCGGCAGCATGGCCTTCCCGGCGCCGCAGCCGCAAGGCAACGTGGGGAGCACGCAGGTCCGGTAGGCGCGGCCTCGAACGAGGCTTGGTTGCCGACTCCAGGCCCCGCCTCTGACCAGGGGCGCCGTCCGGCCGGGCTGGAGCATGCCTGGATCAGGCGGCTTCACTTGATCCCGACGAATGCTCGCAAGAACAAAGTCTGGAGCGTATACGGTGGATCGGCCGGCACCGGATACGCGACAGGGCCCCGATGGCGCCC
>CAXTTB010000418.1:0-3846 GCA_964246905.1 uncultured Acetobacteraceae bacterium
CCATCCCCCACGTCACGATCAGCCCCGCCACCACCAGCGGCAAGGTCAGCACGTCCGGCAGCCGAAGGTGGTCCCCGTCGATCCATGCGAGGACCAGCAGCCACCAGCCCAGCGCGCAGTCCGCCCAAACCGCCCCGGCGCCTGCGTCCGGCTCCGCCAGCACCGCGCCTCCCGCCACCGCGACCGCCGCCAGCTCCACCCACAGGTGGAACCGCGCGATCCCCGCCCGGCAGAACCGGCAGCGTCCGCGCAGCATCACAAAACTTACCAACGGCACCATGTCGCGCGGGAGCAGCGCCCGGCCGCAGCCCTCGCATTCGGACCGCGCCGCCGCAATCGGGCGGCCGAGCGGCAGGCGGCGGATCACCACGCCCAGGAAACTGCCGATGAACGGAGACAGCAGTAACGCGAATACCCCGTCCAAACGCGCTCCCGACTCCCGCGGCCTTCTCCCGGCACGACGGAAAACCATGTATAGGACCACCAGCCACGCCACAACCGGGATCGCCACGGGATGAACGCCCATAGCTTCAAGCAGCCGGTCGCCGTCGATCCCGGCGCCGCCGGCAGCCGGCCCGCCGACCCCGGCGCCCTGGTCGAGAGCCTGGCGGCGCTGCTGGTCGAACTCGGGCAATGCGACGCCCGCACGGTGGAGCGCGGGCGCCGGGTCGCGGGGGACAGCGGGCAGCGGCTGGACAAGGTGCTGCTGCAGCTCGGCCTGGTGACGGAGCGCGGCTTGGCGGAGGCCTACGCCCGGCTGCTCAACCTGCCGGTTGCCACCCCGGACCGCTACCCGGCCGCCGAGCCGCTGTTCGCCGACCGGCTGTCCACCCGGTTCCTGCGCAGCGCCCGGGCACTGCCGGTCGCCGAGCAGGACGGGCAACTGCTGGTCGCGGTGGCCGACCCGCTGGACGCCTTCGTGCCCGCCGCCATCGCGTCCGCTGCCGGGCTGCCGGTCGTCCTGCTGGTGGGCGTGCCCATCGAGCTGGATGCGGCGTTGGACCGGCTGTACTCGGACGCGCCCGCGGCGCCGGACACGCCGGAGGGGACGGGCGAGCCGCTGGAGGAGGATGCGGAGCGACTCAAGGACCTCGCGAGCGAGGCGCCGGTGATCCGCCTGGTCAACCAGATCATCGCCCGCGCGGTGGAGACCCAGGCGTCGGACATCCACATCGAGCCGTTCGAGGACCGCCTCCGCATCCGCTACCGCTACGACGGCGTGCTGCATGAGGCCGACAGCCCGCCGTCCCGCCTCACCGCCGCCATCACGTCGCGCATCAAGATCATGTCCCGCCTCGACATCGCCGAGCGCCGCCTGCCGCAGGACGGGCGCATCAAGCTTGCGGTGCGCGGGACGGAGATCGACTTCCGCGTCTCGACCATCCCGTCGCTGTATGGGGAGACGGTGGTGCTGCGCGTGCTGGACCGCAGCACGGTCGCCTTCGACTACGGGCGGCTCGGCCTGCCGGCGCCGGTGATCGCGAAGGTGAACGCGGCGCTCGATCTGCCCAACGGCATCGTGCTGGTCACGGGGCCGACCGGCAGCGGCAAGACGACGACGCTCTACACCGGGCTGCTGTCGCTGAACTCGGTGGCGCGCAAGGTGGTGACGGTGGAGGACCCCATCGAGTACCAGCTCTCGGGCGTGAACCAGATCCAGGTGAAGCCGCAGATCGGGCTGAATTTTGCCAGTCTGCTACGCTCCATCCTGCGCCAGGACCCCGACGTCATCATGGTCGGCGAGATCCGCGACATCGAGACGGCGCAGATCGCGGTGCAGGCGGCGCTGACCGGGCACCTGGTGCTGTCCACCGTGCACACCAACTCGGCCGCGGCCACCATCTCCCGCCTGCGCGACATGGGGCTGGAGGACTATCTCCTGACCGCCGTGCTGCGCGGCGTCCTGGCGCAGCGGCTGGTGCGCCGGCTCTGCACCCATTGCGCGAGGGAAGAAGCGGCCGCGCCCGAGCTGGTGCGGCGCTTCGACCTGGAGCGCCGCATGGAGGGCCGCCCGGTGCGGCTGTGGCACCCGGTCGGCTGCGAAAAGTGCCGCGGCACCGGCTACCGCGGGCGTCAGGCCATCGCCGAGTTCCTGGCGCCCAACGCCGACATCGAGCGCCTGATCTTCGCCCGCGCCGAGCACACGGAGATCGAGCGCGCGGCGGTGGCGGCCGGCATGGTGACGATGTTCGACGCCGGGCTGGACGCGGCGCTGGCCGGCACCACCACGGTCGAGGAAGTCGTGCGCAGCATCCGCGCCGAAGCGTAGCGGGGCGCGCGGCCGATGCCCGCCTTCCGCTACACCGCCATCGACCCGGCCGGCCAGACCGTGCGCGGCACCATGGACGCGGCGACGGAGGCCGAGGTCGTCCGCCAACTGCAGCGCCAAGGCAGCATCCCGATGCGCGCGGAGCCGGCGGGCACGCGGGGCCTCGGCGATCTGCTGAGCCGCGACATCGGGCGCCGCGGCATGGGGCGGCAGGATGTCGCGAACTTCACGCGGGAGCTGTCGATCATGCTCGGCGCCGGGCAGGACCTGGACCGCAGCCTGCGCTTCCTGGTGGACACCGCGGCGAACCCCCGGGTGCGCGCGACGGTGGAGGGCCTGCGCAAGACGGTGCGGGACGGCGGCTCGCTGGCCACGGCGCTGGGCGCGCACCCCGGCAGCTTCCCGCGGCTGTACGTCGGCCTGGTCCGCGCGGGCGAGGCCGGCGGCACCTTGGCGCCGACGCTGGACCGCCTGGCCGACCTCTTGGAGCGGGAGCGGGCGCTGGCCTCCACCATCACGTCGGCGATGATCTACCCGGGCCTGCTGCTGCTGGCGGCGGTCGGGTCCATCACGCTGCTGCTGACCCAGGTGCTGCCGCAGTTCGTGCCGCTGTTCGAGCAGAGCGGCGCGGCGCTGCCCCGGCCCACGCAACTGCTGATCGCCACGGGCGACGCGGTGTCGGCCTACGGGCTGTATGCCCTGCTGGCCGTCATCGCCCTGGGCTTCGCGGCGCGGCAGGCGTTGCGGCAGCCGCGTCCGCGCATGATGCGGGACCGGCTGCTGCTGCGCCTGCCGGTGGTGGGCGCGCTGACGCGGGAGGTCATCGCCGCGCGCTTCACCCGGACGCTCGGCACGCTCCTGAACAACGGGGTGCCGCTGATCGCGGCCCTCGGCATCGTGCAGGACGCCATCGGCAACGGGGCCGGCGTCGCCGCGGTGGAGTGCGCGACGGCGAGCGCCAAGGGCGGCGCCGGGCTGTCCCGCCCGCTCGACGAGTCCGGGGTGTTCCCCGCCCGCACGATCTACCTGCTGCGCCTGGGCGAGGAGACGGCGCAGCTTGGCCCCATGGCGCTGCGCGCGGCGGAGATCCACGAGGAGAAGACCCGGCTCGGCGTGCAGCGTCTGGTGGCGCTGCTGGTGCCGGCGATCACGGTGGTGATGGGGCTGGTGATCGCGGGGATCGTGGCGTCCCTGCTGCTGGCCATGCTGGGCCTGAACGACCTTGCCGCGAGCTAGGCCATGCGGCCGGGACGCCGGCTTCACGTTGCCCAGCGAAGCGGGCTTCACGCTTATAGAAATGATCGTCGTTTTGGCGGTGCTGGGGCTGGTCGCCGGGCTGGTGCTGGCGCGGGGGCCGCCGCGCAGCGCCGGGCTGGAGATGCGGGCGGCGGCAGGGGCCGTCGCGCAGGCGATGCGGGTCGCGCGCACGGAGGCCATCATGTCGAACCGGCCCGTGACCGTCGTGTTCAACCCGCGCGCCGGCACATTGCGGGTCGGCGGCGCCGCGCCGAGAACCCTTCCGGCGGGCACCGCGATGAACGTGGTGAGCACCGCCGATCTGGCAGTAACGCAAGCAG
>CAXTTB010000419.1:0-3841 GCA_964246905.1 uncultured Acetobacteraceae bacterium
CGGCGCCCTCGCCGCGCTGGCCGCCGCCACGCTGCTCCCGGTCAGCACGTGCGGGTTGCTGCAGGCGTCGAGGCCGGGATGGTCCTCCGTCCGCCCGTCGTCGAAGCCGAGGCGCAGGTCCGCCGGGCAGCCCGCGCTGTAGCCGATGCGCGCCTCGGCGTTGGGCGGCAGTTGCGAGCGCAGGCGGTTGGCCCCGAGCGACCCGGCGCCGGCCGGCCCGATCTGGATGCTGCGGATCGTCGCCCCGGCGTGGTTCACCACGGTGATCGCGTGCGCCTCCGCCCAGGCCGCGCCGGGCAGCAGGGCGATGCCGAGCGGGACGGCGAGCAGGAGGGAGAGCGCGCGCACGGGCGGGGTTCCTTTGGTGATGCCGTGCCCTATACCACCGCGGGCCGGCAGGCCGCGATCTGTTTTCACGCCGTGGGGCTGGCCGGCGCTGCCGGGCCGGGCTGGGCTTGTCATGGTTGCAGGTTCAGCAATGTGGGTCGTCGATGCTCCCAGCGGTCGCTTAACGAAGGGCAGGGGGGCGTGTGGCAGCTCCGGGCTTGGATGGGACGGCGGCCTCGACGCGATGCGCGAGGGCCGTGACGCCGAGCCGCGATGAGCCGCGGCGCTTGGTTGACACCCGCCCCGCGCCGTCCCTAGCCTCGTTTTGAGTTCGGCGCTAATCGAAAGCGCAAGCAGGCAGGACCCGGCGGTCCGCCAAGCCTGCGCGCAAAGGGAGAGACACGATGTTCAGACGCGACCTGTTTTCACTGACCGCAGCCGCCGCGCTGACCGGCTTGGGCGGAAGCCGGGCGCTGGCGCAGGCGTCCGGGCTGCCCAAGCTGGCGCAGAAGGCCAGCTACAAGGTCGGCTTCGCGCAGACCGAGAGCAACAACCCGTGGCGCATCGCGCAGACGGAAAGCATGAGGAGCGAGGCGGCGAAGCGCGGGCACCAGTTCGTCTATACCGACGCCGCCGCCTCCGCCGCGAAGCAGGTGTCCGACGTGAACAGCATGATCGCGCAGCGGGTGGATGTGATCTTCCTGGCGCCGCGGGAGGAGAAGCCGCTGGTGCCCGCCGTGATGGCGGCCAAGCGCGCCGGAATCCCGGTGATCCTGCTCGACCGGCGCGTCGATGAGACGCAGGCCAAGCCCGGGCGCGACTACGTGTGCTACATCGGCTCCGACTTCGTGGCGGAGGGGCGCCGGGCCGGCGAGTGGCTGGTCAAGGAGATGAAGGGGGAAGCGTCGATCATCGAACTGCTGGGCACCACCGGCTCGTCCCCGGCCAACGACCGCCATGCGGGGTTCGCCGACGCGATCAAGGCGTCGCCCGGCATGAGGATCGTCGCAGGCCAGAGCGGCGACTTCGTGCGCGACAAGGGGCGGCAGGTGGCGGAGACGCTCTTGCAGGCCAACGGCTCGGCCAACGCGATCTACGCGCACAACGACGAGATGGCCGTCGGCGCGCTCGCCGCCATCGAGGCCGCGGGCAAGAAGCCCGGCAAGGACATCGTTGTCGTCTCCATCGACGGCACCCGGGACGCGCTGCAGGCCATCATCGCCGGCAGCATGGGCGCCACGGTGGAGTGCAACCCGAAGTTCGGCCCCAAGGCGTTCGAGACCATGGAACGCTACGGCCGCGGCGACCCCATCGAGCTTTGGGTCGTCAACGAGGACCGCTTCTTCGACAGCAGCAACGCGCAGCAGCTCATCGCGGACGCCTACTGATCCCTCCGGACACGCCGTCCATGCCCTTGTTGGAGATGAGCGGGATCGACAAGGCCTATGGCGGCGTGCCGGCGCTGCGCGACGCCTCCTTCGCCGTGGAGGCGGGGGAGGTGCACGCGCTGATCGGCCAGAACGGCGCGGGCAAGAGCACGCTCATCAAGGTGCTGACCGGCTACGCGCGGCGCGACGCCGGGCGGGTGCGGTTCCGTGGCGAGGAGTTCGCGCCCGCAAGCCCGCAGGCGGCGCAGGCGGCGGGCATCAGCACGATCTACCAGGAGATCAGCCTGGTCGGGCAGCGGTCCGTCGCCGAGAACATCTGCCTCGGCCGCGAGACCCGGCGCTTCGGCCTGCTGCACTGGCGCGCCATGCACGAGGAGGCCGCCGCCCTGCTCGGCCGCTTCGGGGTCAAGGCGGACGTGCGCCAGCCGCTGTCGCGCTACCCGACCGCCGTGCAGCAGATGGTCGCCATCGCCCGCGCCATCGCCTTCAAGGCGGCGCTGGTGGTGATGGACGAGCCGACCTCCTCCCTCAGCGATGCCGAGGTGCAGGTGCTGTTCGGCGTGATCCGCCAGCTCCGGGCGGAGGGCGTCGCCGTCGTGTTCGTCAGCCACAAGCTCGATGAGCTGTACGCCGTGTGCGACCGGGTGACGGTGCTGCGGGACGGGTGCACGGTGCGGGCGGCGGCGATGGCGGACATGCCGAAGCTTGAGCTGGTCGCGACGATGCTCGGCCGCGACCTGTCCTCCGTCGCCCGGGCGGGCGCCACGGCGTTCGGCGCCAAGGGTGACGGGCAAGGCGCCACCGTGCTCTCGGTGCAGGGGCTGCGCGCCGGGCCGCGGGTGCAGGACGTGAGCCTGGAGGTCGGACGGGGCGAGGTGGTGGGCATGGCCGGCCTGCTGGGCGCCGGGCGGACGGAGACGGCGCGCACGCTGTTCGGCGCGGACGCGCGGGACGGGGGCCGGGTCACGCTGGGCGGCGAGGCGTTTGCGCCGTCAGCGCCGGGCGACGCGATCCGCGCAGGCATCGGCTTCTGCACGGAGGACCGCAAGGCGGAGGGCATCGTGCCGGAGCTGTCGGTGCGGGAGAACCTGACGCTCGCCCTGCTGCCGCGCCTCGTCCACCACCCCGGCGCGCGGCATCGACGTGGGCGCGAAAGCGGAGATCCAGGCGCTGATCCGCGCGCTGGCCGGGTCGGGCCTCGGCGTGCTGATGATCTCGTCCGAGATCGAGGAAATCGTCGAGGGCGCGGACCGCGCCTACGTGCTGCGCGACGGGCGCAGCGTGGCGGAGCTGGCCGGCGCGGGGTTGAGCGAGCACGCGGTGATGGACGCGATGGCGCACGGCGCCCATGCGGACGTTCATGCCGATGCTTGAGCGGGTAGCGGCGGCGCCCTTGCCCGTGCGCCGCCGGGTCACGCCCACGGACCTGCTGGCCCGGCACGGCGCGGCCATCGCATTGGCGGTGCTGCTGCTGGTGGCGCTGGTGGCGACGCCCAACTTCCTGTCGCTGCGTACGCTGAACGTGAACCTCACGCAGGTGGCGGGCATCGTCATCGTGGCGCTCGGCATGACGCTGGTCATCGCCACGGGGGGCATCGACCTGTCGGTCGGCTCGCTCATGGCGATTGCCGGGGCCTTGGCGCCGATGCTGTTCCTGGGACAGCTCGTGCCGCTGCCGGCGCCTTGGGTGGGGGTGGCGCTGGCGCTCTCGGTGCCGGTGCTGGTGACGGGGGCGCTCGGCTGGTTCAACGGCTGGCTGGTCACGCGCTGGCGCATCCAGCCCATCGTCGCGACGCTCGTGCTGCTGATCGCCGGGCGCGGCATCGCGCAGGTCATCACCAACGGCAACCTGCAGGCGTTCCGCAACCCGGCGTTCCAGGTGATCGGCCTGGGCCGGTTGCTCGGCCTGCCGGTGCAGGTCTGGCTGATGGCGGCGCTCGTATTGCTGTTCGCCTCCGTGGTGCGCCGGACGCTGTTCGGACGGCAGGTGCTGGCGGTGGGCGGCAACGAGCGTGCGGCGCGGCTCGCCGGCGTGCCCGTGGCCCGGGTGAAGCGCCTGGTGTACGTGATCAGCGGGCTGTGCGCGGGCGTCGCGGGCCTGGTGGTCATCGCGATCAACTCGGCGT
>CAXTTB010000420.1:0-3837 GCA_964246905.1 uncultured Acetobacteraceae bacterium
TCCAGTTCCGCCAGCGCGTCCTCGAACGACAGGCCGGTTACGTCATCCGCCATCAGGATTCCATGCTCATTGTTGGTCTCACTTCGCCGGGGTTGGCGGGGCAACGATGCTGCCCGGCTCGAATCGTATGATAATCTGCTGCGGTTGCGCATTCTGGGCCAATGTCTGGCCCCACATAAAGCCCACCACGGCGGCAATCCCGCTTACCACGACGAGCAATACTACAATGTTCCGCGGCGTTTCCCAGAACGGCTGCTTTTGCTCTAGGCCGAGGCCCGCCCGCATCACGTCCACCTTCAATCTCTGTTCCACATCCTCGGAAACGGGCATTAGGCGACTTCATCAGCGCCTTATACCCGCATCAGCCGCCGGACATGCAAGGCGGCGCTCGCCGCCAGCGCCTTGAGGTCGTAGCCGCCTTCCAGCACCGACACCACCCGTCCCCCGCAATGCGCCTCCGCCAGCGCCAGCAGCCGGTCCGTCATCCAGCCGAAGTCCTCCGTGTCCAGCCGCAGCTCCGCCAGCGGGTCCGCCCGGTGCGCGTCGAAGCCCGCGGACACGATCAGCAGCTCCGGCGCCCACGCATCCACCGCCGGCAGCCCGTTGCGCTCCCATGCCCGGCGGAACTCCGCCCCCGTCGTGCCCGGTGCCAGCGGCAGGTTCAGCACGTTGTCCGCCACCCCCCGCTCCTCCACAGCACCAGTGCCGGGGTAGCACGGCCATTGGTGGCTGCTGACGTAGAGCATGTCCGGGTCGGATTCGAGGATGTCCTGCGTGCCGTTGCCGTGGTGCACGTCGAAATCGACCACCGCGACCCGCCGCACCCCCCAGCGCGCACGGGCGTGCAGCGCCGCGATGGCGGCCGAGCCGAACAGGCAGAACCCCATCGCCCGCCGCCGCTCCGCATGGTGCCCCGGCGGGCGCACGGCCACGAAGGCGGCGCGCGCCCAGCCCTCCATCACCGCATCCACCGCGGCCGCCGCTCCCCCCGCGGCGCGGGACGCGGCTTCCCGGCTGCCGTGGCCCATGGCGGTGTCGCTGTCGAGCCGCACGTGCTCGCCCGGCGGCGGCTCGATGGCGAGGAGGGCGCGCACGTAATCGGCGGGGTGCGCGAGTTCCAGCAGCGCCGCCGTCGCCTCCGGCGCTTCCTCGCGCAGCAGCGGCACGAAGTCCGGATGCTCCAGCGCCTGCAGCACCACGCGCAGGCGGTCCGGGCATTCCGGGTGGAACGCGCCGTTGTCGTGGCGCAGGCAGGCCGGGTGGGTGAACAGGGCGACGCTCATGCCGGCGCGTCCGGCGCAATCTCGGCCTCGGGATCGGCCCGGCGGCGGATGGTGAAGCTCAGCACGCCCGCGTCCTCCGCCTGCGCCACCAGCGCGTGCCCGGTCTCCCGGCAGTAGGCCTGGAAGTCCGCGACGGCGGCGCGGTCGGTCGCCAGCACCCGCAGCCGCTCCCCCGGCGCCATGCCGCGCAGCGCCCGGTTGGCCCGCAGCACTGGCAGCGGGCACTTCATGTCCTTCACGTCGAGGATGGTGTCCGCCATGGCGCTGCCTCCGCCCGCATCTTTCCGCAAGCGACGCGCTTGAGCAAGCGGCGCCCCCGCCGCTATGTTGCCGGGATGGCACATCGCATCGGCATCGACCTCGGCGGCACCAAGATCGAGATCGCCATGCTCGACCCGTCCGGGGCGCTCGCGCTGCGCCGCCGCATCGACACGCCGCCCGCCTATGACGCGGTGATCGCCGGCATCGCCGGGCTGGTCCAGGCGGCGGAGGCGGAGATGGGCGTGCAGGCCAGCGTCGGCGTCGGCATCCCCGGCGTCATCAGCCCAGCGACCGGCCTCATCAAGAATGCCAACAGCCAGATGCTGATCGGCCACGCGCTGGACCAGGACCTGACCGCGGCGCTGTCCCGCACGGTGCGGGTGGAGAACGACGCCAACTGCTTCGCGCTCAGCGAGGCGACGGACGGCGCGGGCGCCGGGCACCGCTGCGTGTTCGGGGTCATCATGGGCACCGGCTGCGGCGGCGGCGTGATCGTGGACGGGCGGGTGCTGCCCGGACCCAACCGGGTCGCCGGCGAATGGGGCCACACTCCCCTGCCCTGGCCGCGCGACGACGAGTGGCCGCAGCCCCCCTGCTGGTGCGGCCAGACCGGCTGCCTGGAGCTTTATCTGTCCGGCACCGGCCTCGCCCGCTCCTGCGGCGCGCCGAACGCGGCGGCGGTGGAGCGCCGGGCGGCGGCAGGCGACCCGGCCGCCGTCGCGGCCATCGACCGCCACGCCGACCGGCTGGCGCGCGGGCTGGCCGTGGTGGTCCACATCCTGGACCCCGACGTGATCGTGCTCGGCGGCGGCGTGTCCAACATGCCCCAATTGTATGAGCGCGTGCCGGCCTTGCTCGAAGGCTACGTGTTCAGCGACGCGCTGACGACCCGCGTGCTGCGCCACCATCACGGCGACAGCAGCGGGGTGCGCGGCGCGGCCTGGCTGTGGCCGCTTGGGAGCGGTGAGTAGTCTCTGCCGGGACTGCGGCGCATCCCCGCCCGGCGCCGCCTGCGCCTGCGGCTCCCGCCGGGTCGTGCGCCACCCCGAGCTGTTCCGCCTGCACATCGCCCACGTCGATTGCGACGCCTTCTACGCCAGCGTGGAGAAGCGGGACCGTCCGGAGCTGGCCGGGCGCCCGGTGATCGTCGGCGGCGGGGTGCGCGGCGTCGTCACCGCCGCCTGCTACGTCGCCCGGATGCACGGGGTGCGGAGCGCCATGCCGATGTTCCAGGCGCTGAAAGCCTGCCCGGACGCCGAGGTGATCCGCCCGGACTTTGCCAAGTACGGCGCCGCCGCCCGGCAGATCCGCGCCATGATGGCGGACCTCACGCCCCTGGTGCAGGCGCTGTCCATCGACGAGGCGGTCTTGGACCTGTCGGGCACCGCGGCGCTGCACGGGGCGCCGCCCGCCGCCGTGCTGGCCGGCCTCGCGCGCCGGGTGGAGCGGGTGGCGGGCGTCACCGTGTCGGTCGGCCTCGCGCCCAACCGCCTCTTGAGCAAGATCGCCGCCGGGCGCGACAAGCCCCGCGGCTTCGCCGTGCTGGGGTCGGAGGCCGCCACCGTCCTGGCGAGGGAGCCGGTGCGCCTGCTCCCCGGCGTCGGCCCGGCGCAGGAGCGCAAGCTGCACGCCCTCGGCCTCACCCACCTGGGGCATTTGCAGGCATTGGCCGACCGCGCGGCGCTGGCCCGCCTCGGGGAGGACGGCCCGGCGCTCGCCCGCCGCGCCCGCGGGGAGGACGCCCGGGCGGTGCAGCCGGAGCGCGACACCAAGTCCATCAGCGCCGAGACCACCTTCGACGCCGACCTCGCCGACCCGCGCCAGCTTGAGGCGCACCTGTGGCGCATGGCGGAGAAGCTGGCCCGGCGGCTGCGGGAGCAGGGGTTCTGCGCCGGCGGCGTCGTGCTGAAGCTCAAGACCACGCGCTTCGCCGGGCGCACCCGGGCGCAGCGTTTGCCGGGTCCCACGGCGCTGCCGGACGCGCTGTTCGCGGCCGGACGTGGCCTGCTGATGCGGGAGGCGGACGGCACGGCGTTCCGGCTGATCGGCCTCGGCGCGCATCCGCTGCTGCCGGGGCGGCTGGCGGACCAGCCGGACCTCGCGGACCCCGACGCGCCGCGGCGGGCGGCGGTGCAGCGGGCATTGGACGCGCTGCGCGCCCGGTTCGGGGAGGGCGTGATCGGGCGCGGTCGGGGGCGCTGACCGCCCGCGGGGTGCCGCCAAATGCCCCGTAAGGTGCATCCCTTTCAGGGTCTTGGTTTGGTTTGTGCGAGGACGCGCGCGGTTGCGACCT